>CALPVM020000123.1 GCA_943327015.2 Akkermansia muciniphila | reverse complement strand
GTAATGATGCTACTACTTGCACCCGCGCCCGGACCCCCTTGGAGTGCCACCTTTAGCGGTGATTGAAAATAGTTGGCAATACCCTTTTTGTCGCCCTCGGTGGTGCTGCCCAAAAGCCACATTAACAAGAAGAAAGCCATCATGGCGGTTACAAAGTCAGCATAGGCGATTTTCCATGCGCCGCCGTGGGCTGCATGGCCGCCTTTTTTCACCTTTTTGATGATGATGGGCTGTAGTTTTTTATCCGCCGCCATGGTTACACTTTCATGGCTTTATTTTTTGCCCTTGACAAAGCTTTCCAGCTCCATAAAGGTGGGGCGCTCGGTGGAGTACAAAACTTTGCGACCAAACTCAATGGCTGTGGCCGGGTTGTAGCCCTGCATACTGGCCAACAACACGGTTTTGATACATTGAAACTCTTTACCTTCGTCTTCCACTTTTTGTTCCAAAATACCTGCAAGTGGCTCAGCAAAGCCATAAGCCAACAAAATTCCCAAAAACGTGCCTACCAAAGCGGAACCGATCATGCCCCCCAGTACGGCAGGCGGTTGACCCACGGAGCCCATGGTATTAACCACGCCCAATACAGCGGCCACAATGCCGAAAGCGGGTAAGCCACCTGCAACACGTTGAATGGCCGCTACCGGTGCATGGGCCTCATGGTGGTGGGTTTCAATTTCGCTGTCCATAATGGATTCGATTTCATGCGCGTTGAGGTTGCCCGAAACCATCATGCGCAGGTAGTCAGTAATGAATTCAACCACGTGGTGGTCTGACGCAATGGCGGGGTATTTCTTAAAAATGTCGGAGTCTTCGGGGGTTTCTACGTCTTTTTCAATTGCCATCAAACCTTCTTTTCGGGCTTTTTGCAAAATGTCAAATAGCAGAGCCATCAGCTCCATATAGCGGGTTTTGGAGTATTTGCTGCCCTTGAAACAAGCGCCAAGACCAGCAGTGGTGGCTTTAACCACTTTCATTTGGTTGTTGGCAAGAAAGGCGCCGATGGTGGCGCCTCCAATGGTAATCATTTCAAAAGGCAGCGCTTTTAAAATTACCATGATGTTTCCGCCGTGGACGATGTATACGCCAAAAACGCAAACAAAAATAACAAGCCATCCAATAATAATAAACATAAATTTGAGATCAAGGGGCGTTATGGATACCCGAAATTACTGGGCGACAAGGTTCTTGACCAACATCATAGCGCCGTAAATTGAAAAACAGCAGTAAAACCCTAATGCAACTGAATGCCACCGGCGGTTGCGCCTTTTCCTGCGCGGGCAGGTGGTGTGCACAAGCCGCACTCAAAATGGCGTGAAATTTCATAAGGCTCGCTTACAAAATGACCACCACATTTAGAGCACTTGGTCATGGAGAGCATTTGGTTGTCAATAAACTTTACTAAACGCCAGGCGCGGGTAATGGAGAGCAGGGGTTCTACACCACACGCAGCAATCTGCTCGGTGTAAAGGCGGTAGGCCTTCATAATTGCGTCTATGCTGTCCATGGCGCTCACCTTGGTCAGGTACTCATAGGTGTTTTGAAACAGCGACGCATGGATATTGGGCTGCCAGGTTAAAAACCAATCAGTAGAAAAAGGCAGTTGTCCTTTGCTGGGTGATCGACCGGTAACTTCTTTATAAAGGCGCAGTAAACGTTCGTAAGACAAATCGGTCTCAGATTCCAGCACTTGCAAACGAGCACCGAGTTGAATCAGTTCAACGGCACGCTCTACTTGTTTGGAATCATTTAAAACGCTTTTGCTGGCCATGGTGTCGCTCCTGTTTTATGGTGGTAATTACATGGTTTCGGCAAATTTGCCGGCCATCAAAATACTGGCATGCAATTTGGTGGTGGAGTCATTATCCACCTTGTTGGTGCTGTGGTTGGTCAGCAAGCTCCAAACAATGTCATCATCCACGCGGAAGCGGCACAGCAGCATTGTGCCGGATGCAATTTTAAGCACTTGTGCAGGGGAGAGGGCAGCAATCATGTTGGCGGCTTCTTCAGACATGCCCAAACGGAACTGCGCTTCGGCTTTGTCCTGGCGAATCAGGCTTTGTGCCAGCATCAGGTAAGTCAGGTTGGCTTCACGGATTTCGCTCAAAATTTGTTCGTTGGTCATGATGTGCTGCCTCTTAGTGGTTGATTTAGGGGGTGATTTGCATCTATTCATTTGCGTTCACCATGGAATGAATTTTGAAGGCACAGCCAAAGAATAAAAATAAGCGTTTTGATGATTGCTGTGTCAGAGTTTTTGCGTGGCTTTGTAAGGTAAATTCTTACAAGCACTATGAATGCAGCATGATTTCGGATTTTTAATGGAGATGCAGATGGGTTTTGCAGGTTTATGAGTACACATCCCGAGCTAAGCAATGAAAGCCAGGCTGCCGTTGATGCATTTATGGATGCATTGTGGCTGGAGGATGGTTTGTCGCAGAATACGCTGCAGGCCTACCGCAGGGATCTGTCGCTGTTTGCACAGTGGCTGAACGGGCGCAGTTTAGATAAGGTTCAATACCATGATCTACAGGCCTATTTTGCTGAGCGGCACAGCAATAGCAAAGCAACAACCGCAAACCGTCGCTTGACGGTGTTTAAGCGTTATTTTCGTTGGGCTTTGCGTGAAGGTGCAATCCAGCAGGATCCTACTTTGCAGCTGCAACCCGCAAAGCAGGCCTTGCGGGTTCCCAAAACTTTAACCGAAGCTCAGGTAGAGGCTCTTTTAGCCGCCCCCGATACCAGTAACGCGATCGGACTGCGTGACCGCGCCATGCTGGAATTGATGTATGCCAGTGGCTTGCGTGTAAGTGAATTGGTTACGCTCAAAACCTTGAATGTGGGTTTAAATGACCACGTTTTACGCATTATGGGCAAGGGCTCTAAAGAGCGTTTGGTGCCTTATGGCCAAGTGGCCGGTCATTGGTTGGGTTTGTATTGGCATGGCCCCAGAAATGAATTGCTGGCCGGCAAGCACAATAACGATTTGTTTGTAACTGCACGTGGTTCAACCGCGGGCTCTGCCATGACACGCATGATGTTTTGGCTGGTCGTCAAGAAATATGCTTTTCAGGCGGGCATCAAGGTGCCCTTATCGCCGCACACTCTGCGCCATGCTTTTGCCACCCACTTGCTGAACCACGGCGCCGATTTGCGCGCGGTTCAGTTGTTGCTGGGGCATGCAGATATTTCAACTACCACCATTTACACCCACATTGCACGTGAACGTTTGTCTGCTTTGCATGCACAGCACCATCCGAGGGGCTAAACGAAGATTACACCGATAAATTTTCTGCCCAGGCTAGGGCTTCTAGGTGAGCCATATTGACCTGATTGCTGTTCAGAGCCAGGGCACTGGAGGCTTTGGCAAAAGATTCATCGTCACCAGATTCGCAGGCCAAAGCAAGTTCCAAATAAGGTGCAAGTGGCCCTGTGCGCGAAATAAGCGCATCGCTTACCGTATCTGGCAGTGCAAGGGAGTCCAAGATGCTTGCAAGAGGCATGTGCATCATGGAGTCGATAAGTGAAAAAACTCCCACCACAAAAGCGTTGTCAACCTCGTCTTTTAGACCCGCTTCAAACGCCAGGAGTTCCATTAACCTGCCACGTACCACGGCAGTAGCAGCAAGCGCTGAAGACGGCTCACCATCTTGAGATGTTGTCATGAGCAGCGCAGCCCATTTGAACAGCTTTTTGAGCCCCAGCATCATGACTGCGCTTTTGAATGAGGTGATTTCTGTTCTAAGACCAAACCCGGCAGAATTGATAAATCGCAGTAAATTGAAAGATATGGTGGGGTTGCGTTTGAGCAACTCTTCAATGACATTGGTGCTTGCTTGCTTGCGAACGAGATTGATGAGTTGCAAGACGGCGGCTTTGGCTGGGCGTATTGTTTGCCCATCAATCAGAACCGGTTTGGCAAACCAGTAGCCCTGAAAGAGTTGTACACCCAATTTGGCAACCAAGAGGTATTGCTCGGAGGTTTCTACTTTTGCTGCAATTAACTGCGCGCCAGACTTTATTTTGGCAAGCTTGATAAATTTTTCAAGGTCGGTAGGCTGCAACAGCGTAACGTCCAGTTTAATAAAAGCCGCCAAACCTAGCCAAGGTTCGTAGGCTTTGGTCAAAATCATATGGTCGAAGGCCAGTCTGAAACCCCGTTGCTGCATTTCCTGCAAAGCTGGCAAGCGAGATGCGATTTCATCTAACTTGGAGGGCGGGAGCGAAGGAATTTCAAGAACCACAAATTCGGGCTCAACCAACTCGAGATGCCCTCCTGCCAAGCTATCGAGTGTGCAATTGATAAAAATGGCTTTTTCGCGTGCTAGCGAGGTTTTTTCAGGCAAAGACAGCACGTTAAATAACAGTTTAGCGTCACTGGATGCTGTGTATTGTGCATTTAATATCGAGCGGTCAAACAGTTCATAACCAAATACCGCGCGCGTGTCATCCACAATTGCCTGCCTGGCTATTGCCACGGATAAAGTTTCCGGAGGAGGGGTGGGGGTAGTGCTAGGTTCTGCCATGTCTCTATATGGTAATTTTTTTACATTCTAGTCTGTTACACCTAGATTGTATTTATTCTTGAGCTTTGCGGGCCTGATAAAGCTTCAATTTCATGTTCTGTAAATCCTGCTTGCCGGCGTGCTTGATGGTTAAATGGCGGTTTAGGTATGGGTGCGTCATACTTGTGTGACGCTTGCGTGGCAAAAGTGTTCGGATCAAGCCCGTTTTTTGCACAAAGCCAGTGGTACCAATGGTTGCCGATAGCAACATGGCCTACTTCGTCTTGCAAAATAACATCCAAAATAGAGATGGCATCCAAAGCGTGAGGGCTCGCCACTTTTTTTAGTTTTTGCTGAATCACGGGTGTGGCATCCAAGCCGCGTGCCTCTAAAGTCCGTGGAATCAAGGCCATGCGTTCAACTATATGATGAGATGTTTTTTCGCATAAAGTCCAAAGCCCATCGTGGGCAGCAAAATCACCGTAGCTACATTCCAGACTTGTTAAATGGTTTTGGAGCATTAAAAAATGTTTGGCTTCTTCGTCGGCTACCCGCATCCAGTCCAGATAAAACGCTTCGGGCATATTGGGAAAACGCCATACTGCATCAAGTGCGAGGTCAATGGCATTAAATTCAATGTGTGCAATGGAGTGAATTAAAGCGCAATGTCCAAGCTTTGTAAAAGGTGATCGACGAGGCACTTTTTGCGGTGCAACTAAAAATGGCTTGACCGGCCTGCCGGGTAATGCGGGTGCGTTATAAAGTGCTGTGCAATCAATGGTTAACGTGCTTAGTTTTCGGGCTAAGTCGTGCACCGCCAAGGCTTTTTCAACAGCGTTGCATATTTCATAAACTTTAAGTGCGCTTTGACGTAGTTCCATCTCTACAATTCTAAATATTTAAACAAGGAAACAGTATGGCAGTTTATCAATTGGGTACATTAGCTCCGCGTCTGCATGAGTCCGTGTGGGTGGCTGACAGCGCACAGGTTATTGGCGATGTTGAAGCAGGTGCTAATGTTGGTATCTGGTTTGGTGTGGTGGTAAGGGGGGATACCGAATGTATTCGCATAGGCCAGGGCACCAATGTGCAAGACATGACTATGCTGCATGCCGACAAGGGAATGCCATTGACCATTGGAGAAAACGTAACCGTGGGCCACAAGGCCGTTTTGCATGGTTGCACCATAGGCGATGGAACGCTCATTGGAATTGGAGCCGTGGTGCTGAATGGTGCCAAAATAGGTAAAAACTGCATTGTAGGTGCGGGTGCTTTAGTAACCGAAGGTAAAGAGTTTCCGGATGGTTCCATGATTATTGGCAGCCCCGCCAAGGTAGCGCGCGAACTTTCTGCGCAACAACAGGCTCTATTGCAGCTAAGTGCCTTGCATTACATAGAAAATGCAAAACGTTTTAAAGCGGGACTGCAAAAAATTGCTTAATTGTGTTTAGTTTCTGGAGTTTTCATTGTCTGAAGTACATAAGTTTATTTTTGAAGGCTTGCCTGTCAGGGGTGTTTTGGTACGCCTAACGGATGCCTGGTCCCAAATTTTGCAGCGTCGTGCTGCTAACACCACTACCGGAGCCTACGCACAGCCAGTGCAAAATCTGTTGGGCGAGATGGTGGCAGCCGGTGTGTTGATGCAGTCCAACATTAAGTTTGATGGTGCATTGATTTTGCAAATTGCGGGTGACGGGCCGGTTAAGCTGGCAGTGGCAGAAGTGCAGTCTGATTTGTCACTGCGTGCCACGGTTAATTTACAAACCGATGTGAAAGATAGTGCCACTCTGAGCCAGATGGTGAATGTGCACAACCAAGGGCGTTGTGCCATTACGCTCGACCCTAACAATAAATTTCCTGGTCAGCAGCCTTATCAGGGTGTGGTGCCGTTGTTTGACGACAGCGGCCAACCTTTGCAGCAATTAAGTGCCGTGTTGGAGCATTACATGCTGCAAAGCGAGCAACTCGATACAACGCTGGTTTTGGCCGCCGATGGTGCTGTTGCTGCAGGTTTATTGATTCAGCGTTTGCCTGTTATGGGCGAAAAAAACTTAGCCGGTAGCATGGTGTCGCAAGACAACGAAGACCAAATTGGCCTGAATGAGCACTACAACCGCATTTCTATTTTGGCAAAAAGTTTAAAGCGTGAAGAATTGCTCACGCTCGATGTAGAAACTATTTTGCGTCGACTTTTTTGGGAGGAAACTATTACCCGATTTGAGCCATTGCAGGGCGATGCTGCACCGCGCTTTGCCTGTAATTGCAGCCGTGAGCGTGTAGCTCGCATGATTGTGGGCTTGGGGCAGGAGGAGGCCAACAGCATTGTGGCCGAGCGTGGTGATATTGAAGTGGGTTGTGAGTTTTGTGGCGCGCAGTACCGGTTTGATGCGGTGGATGCGGCGCAGTTGTTTGTGGCGCCCGAGCAAATCACAGAGGGGGTAGGCCTGCGTCATTAACAATCAGAGTTTGCTGATGCAGCTAAACCGTATGTTTTGAGAGCGTCTGAAAGTGAGAACTCTTTGGGGGTAGCAATACGGTTTAATTTGCTTCTTGAGAGGTTTCCGGAGTCATCGGTTTC
>CALPVM020000122.1 GCA_943327015.2 Akkermansia muciniphila | reverse complement strand
TTAGTAGAAAAGCTGGCGCAGCAATTTGGCAAACATTGGACCACACTCAAGCGCCACCGCGAAATTGATTTGCCGGCAGCCAGTTTGCGTGTGCATTAGCTTTTGCTTAGCCCTCAAGCAGCTTGCGTATGGGGGCAGGCAAACCTGCGGCTTTCCATTCTTCGGCTGTAAACCATTGCCCTTGCGGCCATTGCAATTGGGTATCGGGTAGATCCAACAAACGCACATGCAAATGCAAATCCTTATGGGTAAGTACATGCTTGATAGCGGGCAGGGTCTGAATGTGACAGCGCCAATTTTCAGGTACGGCTTGTTGCAAGGTTTTTTCAGTATCAAACAATGGCAAACATTGCAGGTTAGCCCAGACTCCGGGACTGGGTCGTTTTGCCAGCCAAACATCGCCATGACTGGATCGTGCCCAGAGCAGCCACAGCGACTGGCTGGTGCGTTTCAGTTTCCTTGTGCGAACCGGATATTTCAGCATAGTGCCATTTTTATGGCTTTGGCACACTGTCTGAACCGGGCAGAGCTTGCACTGTGGTTGTTTGGGCAGGCACACGGTGGCACCTAAGTCCATCATGCCTTGGGTATAGCGCGGCATATGTGTTTGGGCTTCATCCCCTGCTGGCAGCACATGGGTTGCGGCATCCCACAGGGCGCGCTCTTGGGTCGCTTTAGCCAAGTCGCCTTCAAAGGCAAAAACACGGGTCAGCACCCGCTTGACATTGGCATCCAGAATCGCAACCCGCTCTCCAAAACAAATAGAGGCAATGGCGCTGGCAGTAGACCTTCCAATGCCCGGTAGCGTTGCCAAGAGTTGCGCACTGGCAGGAAACTGACCCCCAAATGTGGACACCACCATCTGTGCGCAACGGTGCAGGTTACGTGCGCGGCTGTAGTAGCCCAGTCCACTCCAGAGCCCCATGACTTCATCCTGGCTGGCTGCAGCCAAGGCAGCAACGTTGGGCATGCGTGCCACAAAGCGCACAAAATAGTCTTTGACCGTAATAACTTGCGTTTGCTGCAGCATGATTTCAGATAGCCACACGAAATAGGGGTCTCGCGTGTTTTGCCATGGCAGGTTATTGCGGCCATATTGCTGTTGCCACTGCACAACCCGGGTGGCAAAAACGGCATCCTTCAAAGCTACATTCATGTCGCAGCAGGAGCCGTTACCATGCGCGCTGTGAGTTCATAAAGTTTAGATTCGAGCACGCTAAATGCCTGGCCTTGCTGCTCGAGTTCGGTTAAGCGCTCATTCAGACCTTCCGCTGCAGTTTGAATGCTGTCTATAGCATCCAGTCTGCGGATAAAGTTGTTTTTACGTTCGTTCAATTGCACTTCTAGCTGGTCATCTGCTGATTTGCTCCAAGCTTCTACATCGTACAGAACAGTTTCATAGAGGCTACGCAAGTTGGTGGTTAGTGCCCGCACCAACCGGTCTATAAACTCGGTTTGAGTCAATTTAAAAGCATTGCTTACACCTAAAAACTGTACATGCTGGCGTTCAATCTGTTCAAGGGCAAGGTAGTGGGCGGCTAAATCAGGCTCGGCCTGCGTTTGAAGCGAAAACCCAAATTCACCATTAAGTTGGCGAAAGGACGCATTCACCATGTTATGTATTTCGGCGCTTTGTGATTGGACTTTTTTCAGGTTCGATTGAATACGTTCAAAAGTATCGGCATACACTTGCTTGACGCCCAGTTTCAGGACTCTTTGGCGCAAAGCTTGGTTAAGCGCCACCATTTCTGCCTTTAAGGAGGGTTGGCTGAGAGCCTGAAACACTTCGCGCAACATTCGCATATGTACCACGCGCAGCGCGTGGATTTTTGCGCCACCTTGGTCAAATTCAGATTTTTCGCGTTCAATGCGGGCGCGCATATGCTTAATTACCAATGCGTTTTTGCCTTTCAGACTTTTTAACTCCATGCCCTGATCGCGCAGGTCACGTTGGCGTATATTGATAATGCGTACCGCCTCAGCCCGTAAACCGGATACTCCGTTGGAAACCGCAGCACTCAAAATACTTTGTTTTTTGCCCAAAATGCAGCGCGCCAACATTTCTTCTAACTCCACCATGCAGCTTTGCTGCAGTAACTCGGCATTGTTGGTGACCTTGGCTACCAGGCCTTTGTGTGCAGAAACAGCCAATACCTTGTCTTTTTCAATATTCAAAGTGCTGGCGGTGTTGGCTTTTTGACGTTCAATTTGTTGCCCTACCTCTTCCGGGCTGGCCAGTGCATCCCACATGGTATCAATTTTATTTAGCACCACCAGCCTGGTGTTGGTGTCACTGGCTTGAGAAATCAGGTGTTCGCGCCAAATCGATAAGTCTGATTGGGTAACGCCCGTGTCTGCACCCAAAATGAATACTGCTGCATGGGCCTGCGGGATCATGCTAACGGCAAGTTCCGGTTCGGAGCCAATAGCATTTAAACCTGGTGTGTCTAAAATAACCAGCCCCTGCTTAAGCAATGGGTGGGCAATGTTAATAAGGGCATGGCGCCACTTGGGTACCTCTACCATACCTTGGCTGTCTAACATCGGGTTGTCGTCTGGAGACTGGTTATGCCAAAAACCTAAAGCACGTGCTTCTTCCTGTGAAACCTTGCGGGTTTCAGCCACCTTTTCTAAAGTCATGGCCAGCTGCTGTGGGTTGTTCACATCTACATCAAAGCGCTGCCATTTGTCTTGTGCTTGACGTAAGTCAGCCAGGGCTTGGGGCAGCATACGGGTTTCGATGGGAAGTAGTCGCAGGCAAGCAGGGATGTCTGGATCATATCCCAGCTCTGTGGGGCACATGGTGGTGCGTCCGGCACTGGTTGGCATGATGCGTCTGCCATAACCCGCAAAAAATATGGCGTTGATCAGCTCAGATTTTCCGCGTGAAAATTCGGCCACAAATGCCACCATAACCTTGTCGGAGCGCACTTGGTTTTCAAGCCGGCGCAGGCGTTCCTCCACGCTTGCATCGAGCAAGTCGTGTTCTTTCAGCCACTCTGCAAGAAGTTTGAGACGCAAAGAAAACTCGCGCCGCCATGCGCCGTGCTGGTCAAATTGTTCGTTAAATAAAGTAGGCAAGCGTCCCCCGATTAAGTACTCAATATAGCATTGCCAGGCCCAAAATAAATCAGGGTTTTTGACAATGGGGGCAGAAAAATGTAGAGCGCTGCCCTTGACGAATGCTCGCGATAGCAGTTCCGCAGTTGCGGCAAGGCTCTGCAGCACGTCCATAAACCATGGTCTGCAACTGAAAATGCCCGTTTTGTCCTTGTGCATTAGAGAAATTACGCAAAGTGCTGCCGCCATGCCCAAGTGCGCGGGTCAAAACATCGCGAATGGCGGTATGGAGCTTTGCCACACGCTTTGGTGCCAAACCCGCTGCACTCACGGTGGGGTGTATGCCTGCCCAAAACAACGCTTCGCAAGCATAAATATTGCCAACACCCACGACGGGGACACCCGATAGCAGTACCTGTTTGATGGCTGCCTTGCGGCTCTTGAGCCCCTGTGCAAAGTCTGCAACGTTAAAATCAGCGCCCAATGGTTCCACTCCAAGCTTACCCAATAGCTTTTGTGCAATGGCTGAAGCTTCGCTAGGTGCAAACACCAAGGCGCCAAAGCGGCGTGGGTCGTGCAGGCGCAAAGTTCCCTGACTGGTGTTTAAATCAACATGGTCATGCACCCCGGGTGGCGGCAAAGTCTGTCCAAACTGAATACTGCCCGACATGCCTAAATGCAGCAGCAACAGCCCGCCAGAACCCAAGTCCAGCAGCATATATTTGCCTCGGCGGCGAACACCCAGAACCGTTTGCCCGGTAAGCTCGTTGGGGTCACAGCCTAAAGGCCAACGCAGTGGCTTTCCCATTCGGAGGTAATGGATGGTGCTTCCAGTAATTTGTGTGGCAAAACTCAGTCGCGTAACTTCAACTTCTGGTAATTCTGGCATATTGGTGATGTTGTGGTTCAGCTTGGATTATTATGGCGTGATGCGTCTACTTAAATCTTTTTTACCTATTTTGTTTTTTTGGGCGGTATTTGGCACTGGTGTGCGGGCTGCGCCGCAAAATGCTGCGCCGCCAGCGACCTCTGTTCTCAATGCCCAGCTCTTTTACCAATTGTTGCTGGCAGAGATTAGCGCTACAAACCAAGATACAGCAACCGCATACGCCTTGACTTTGGACGCCGCACGCAAAGCCAAGTCGGAACAACTTTACGAGCGAACAGTAAACATTGCCTTGCAGGCGCGCAGTGGAGATTCCGCCTTGGAGGCTTCCCAAGCCTGGAGCAAAGCTTTTCCGAATTCGCAAAATGCTAACCGCTATGTGTTGCAAATACTGATTGGGCTGGAGCGTATTGATGAGAGTCTAGAGCCCCTCAAGCGTAGTGTCGCTTTGGTGCATCTCAAAGACAGGGCTGCCATCATAAGTTTGATACCGCGTTACTATGCACGCACCCAAGATAAAGCACTGGCTGCCAGATTGGCTTACACCGCACTAACGCGTGAACTCGGTACCCAAGGCGCTATTGGCGCAGCAGCGTGGACTGCAGTGGGAATCCTGCGTTTAAACGCCGATGACAAGGATGGAGCCCTAGAAGCAGCAACCCAAGGACTAAAGCAGGATGTAACTTCAGAGGGGGTGGGTCTGCTTGCTGTGCAACTGATGCAGCCTGATCTACCTCAGGCAGAAGCCATTGTGCAAAATGTGTTGGAGCAAGCACCTACTTCTGAGTTGCGCATGGCATTTGCACGTAAGCTACTGGAATTTAAGCGATACTCTGAAACATATGCACAGATGCAGGCGCTCAACCAAGAAAAGCCCGACTTTGCTGATGCGTGGTTGATACGTGCTTCCATAGAGTTGCAGGATAACAATTTTGCAGCGGCTGTCGGTTCCCTAAAGGCGTATGTTGCCCTTGAAGATAAAAGTACTCCTGCAAGTGCTACCCCACAGGATATGGGGCGTGGTTTGGTGCAAGCCTATTTGTTGCTCTCACAAATAGCGGCACAAAACCAATTGTTTGAGGACGCTGATGCCTACTTGCAGCGCATTCAAAGCCCGCCTGAGTACATGCAGATTCAAGCCAGACGTGCCATGCTGTTGGCACAGCAGGGGCGCATAGCAGATGCGCGCAAGTTGGTGCGCGATATTCCTGAAACACAACCTACGGATGCGCGCAACAAAGTAAGCATGGAGTTGCAAATTCTGCGCGATTTGAAAGAACATCAAGCGGCGTATGACTTTTTGAAAGATGCGACCCAACGCTACCCTCAAGATGTGGATTTGCTCTACGACTTGGCGATCATGTGTGACAAGCTGCATAAAATGACCGAAATGGAGCGGATTTTGCGCCATGTTATGGTACTGCAGCCTACGTACCACCATGCATACAACGCGCTCGGATTTTCTTTTGCTGAGCGCAATATCCGCTTGCAGGAGGCGCGCGTATTGGTTGCTAAGGCGTTGGAGTTGGCTCCTAAAGATGCCCATGTATTAGACAGTATGGGTTGGGTAGAGTTCCGTTTGGGCAAGCTAGATGAAGCACTGCGCTTGCTTGAGCAAGCTTACCAAGCCATGCCGGATGCAGAAATTGCCGCCCATTTGGGCGAGGTACTGTGGATCAAGGGCGATCGAGATCAGGCCGGAGCCATTTGGGACAAGGGGTTGGAGCTTATTCGTGACAATGCAACCTTAAAAGAAACGTTGCAGCGTTTGCGCGCCCCACAATGACCTACTTTACAAGACTGCCGTATGCAAGATGGCTGGTTTTATGGCTGTCTATTTTCGTGCTCTGTGCTTGTGCAACTCGCGGTGGATCGTTACAGGCAATGCCGGGGTCCAATGCCCACTGGCAAGGCAGGTTGGCGGTCAAGGTGTTTGGTAATCCGGTGCAGGCATGGGCTGCCAATTTTGAACTTGTTGGCAATCCGGCGCAAGGGGAGCTCATACTTACGACACCGCTGGGCGGCACGCTTGCCCATTTGCAATGGACAGCCGGAAAAGCCTTACTGAAAGCTTCTAACCAGCAACAAGAGTTTTCCAGTCTGGATGCGCTCGCCCTTCAAGCAACCGGAACCCCATTGCCCATTGCTGCTATGTTTGGCTGGTTGTCCGGTAAAAGTGCAGAAGCGACTGGATGGGAGCTTGATTCTGGAGGGCTGCAAAATGGTAGGTTAACAGCGCGTCAAACAGCCCAAGAACCGCAGGCAGAAATAAAAATCGTGTTGGATAAATAGTTGATCTGGTGCTTAACGCGGGATAATCTTGCCCATGCAGTCGCTTTACGATATTTCCGCCCCCGCTAAACTGAATCTTTTTTTGCATATCGTCGGGCGTCGTGCCGATGGTTACCACTTGCTCCAATCCGTATTCATGCTCATTGATTGGTGTGATACGCTGCATTTTGATGTTAGAGCCGATGGCGCTATCAGTCGCGAAGATTTGACCATGCCACTGCCGCAAGATGACCTGATGGTGCGCGCAGCACGTGCCTTGCAGCAGGCTACGCAGTGTTCCAAAGGTGTGCACATGGGGGTGGTTAAATCGATCCCGGCACAGGCGGGCATGGGTGGGGGGTCGTCTGACGCGGCATCCACGTTGCTGGCACTTAATCGATTGTGGGGGTTGGGGTTATCTTTGCAGCAACTTCTGCGAATTGGTTTGACCTTGGGCGCAGATGTGCCGTTTTTTTTGCAGGGCCGTAATGCCTGGGTTGAAGGGGTGGGAGAAAAAATGACGCCTATTAATATCCCTCAATCTGCTTTTTTGGTGGTTAAGCCCCGGGAGGGGTTGGAAACTGGGTTAATTTTTTCTGATCCATTGTTAAAGCGCGATACGAAGCCTGCTATAATCACAGGCTTTGCTGAAGATGTATTTGGCTTTGGTCAAAATGACATGCAACAGGTTGCTGAGCGGTTATGTCCTGAAGTGTCGCAAGCGCTTTTATGGCTAAAATCGCAGGGCTTAAGCGGTAGAATGACAGGCTCTGGAAGTGCGGTTTTTGCACCCTTAAAGTCTGCAAGTTATACCGATACAGCACCTGATAATATGCAGGCCAAAGTTTGCAGCAATTTAGATGCTCATCCTCTGATGGGGTGGGCTTG
>CALPVM020000121.1 GCA_943327015.2 Akkermansia muciniphila | reverse complement strand
TCAACCAATACCGATTCAATTGCAGAAGATGAATTACTCACAGGCTAGTCTCCTTAGTTGCTATTAATAATGCAACAATCATCCTGCCGAGCACTTACATTGGACTGACTTGCTTTGCGGTTTTGTGATTGCTTTTGAACCCGCAACGAGTATGTTTTGTTTTTGCTCTATATTGCCCCATCATCAGCGGTACGATTGCAAAGCAAAGCAAAGCAAAGCAAACCAAGACCAAAAACAAAAACAAAAACAAAAACAAAAAAACGGTAACCCAATAATGATCAGGTTACCGCAACTACAGAACTACAGAACTACAGAACTACAGAATTACTGGATTACAAACCAGCCAGCTTCAAACGATTAGCCTGTTGACGAAACACCGTAACAGGATTGGTTTCAAAAATATTCACCAATCCAATAGCTTGATTAACCTCGTCCAAGTGGTTCATGGCGTAGTCGTCACGAATAACACGACCCAGACGTGAAGAACAGCTGGATACCAAACCATCATTCTTAGCACCGCCAAAAGCCAAGGATGTCAAAGCCAATGCGGGGTCAGAAATGTCAAGCAGGTTAGTCATGGTTTTGGCACCACTCCATGAGTAATAGTTTACTTTGTGTGCACCTTTGGTAACACTGTAAGCACCTTCGCCACAAGCTGTGGTAGGCACACCTTGAGGGTGGGTAGCATTGAACTTGAGTGTGCCTGCAGTGCTTAAAGACTTAGCAGCTTCAATAGAAGCCTGTTGCAAACTTGAACCACCTGTCAAAAAGCTGATAACTTTGGCTAAACCATTAACCGCAGTTTCTAAAGCAGAACGTGTAACAGAGCCAGCAGGCGCCACTCCCAAAATAAGGTCAGCTACAGCAGAACCCTTGTTAACGCCACCCACAGAAGTAACCGAAGCGACCAAGTCAGGACGAATAGAAGCCGCATAACGTGATGTAGGAGAACCGTGGCTGTGCCCGATCAGATTAACTTTAGCTGCGCCAGAAACGGCCAATATTTGCTTGATTTGGTTAACCAGTTGCTCGCCACGCACTTCAGTGCTGTTGGCTGCCGACACTTGCACGACATAAACTTTTGCACCATCTCGACGCAAGGCTGAAGTAACACCGTAAAAGTAATCTACTGGACCGATGTTATCAAAACCCAACAAGCCATGTACCAGCACAATGGGGTAACGTGTTTGGGTGTAACCCGAAGCGAAAGCACTTACAGGCAGAAATGAAAAGGCCAACAAACAAGCTGCAAGCCAGTTAAAAAAAGATTTTTTCATGTATTTCTCCAAGAGGCGATCAAGCCAAAAATTAAAATAAAAAGCACAAATATCGGTTGTAACCATGTGCGACCTCTTGGATGCGGGCGTTGTCGCTTTGTGGTTTTTTGATGGGCTTATGGCTTACAAAAAACCTAATGACTTATGAGTCATGAACTAATTTTATGTTCTAAAAAAAAATTCAAAATTAGTACAAACCCTAGGTTTAGAACACGCTAATATTGCACCATGCCAGCCTACTCATACGAAGCACTAGATTCTGACGGTAAAACCCGCAAGGGTGTACTTGAAGCCGACTCGGTTAAAGCCGCGCGCAGCCAACTGCGTAGCCAAAGGCTGGTACCCATTGTGGTTGAAACATTAAGCGCCAACAAAAAAACCGTTGGCGAGATCCAGGTAATGCACCGACCTGCCTTTAATGGCGCACAAAAAGCCATACTTGCCAGACAACTGGCAGGCTTGGTTTCTGCAGGATTACCGTTAGAGAGAGCGCTGCATTCGCTCTCTGAAGAAGCCGAAACCGAAGCCCAACGTGACCTGACTGCCACCATCCGCTCCGAGGTCAACAGCGGTTCATCTCTCTCCAGAGCATTGGCGCAACACCCCAAAGAGTTTTCACCCATTTTTGTAGCAGTCATTGGTGCCGGTGAAAATAGCGGGAAATTAGGCTTGGTCATGGAGCGTTTGGCAGACGAACTCGAAGAACAGCAAAACCTTCAAGCCAAGGTGATGGGGGCAGCCATCTACCCCATTATTGTTAGTTTGGTAGCTATTGTGATAGTGCTGTTTTTGCTGGCATATGTTGTGCCTCAAGTCGCCACGGTTTTTGCAGGCAGCAAACGGGCATTGCCTTTACTTACCAGCATCATGCTGTCTATCAGTGGCGCTGTGCGTAATTACGGATGGATAATGCTAATCGTCCTTGTATTAACAGGCATTGGTGCCAAATTTGCTTTTGCACAAGCTGGATTTCGTGAAAGATTTGATTCCGCTTGGCTACGTCTACCCATTTTGGGCAGGTTGGCGCGTGGCTACAACGCAGCCCGCTTTGCCAGCACCTTGGCCATGTTGGGTTCGGCGGGGGTACCGATCCTTAAAGCCCTTCAAGCTGCTGCGGAAACCCTTTCTAACAGCGCCATGCGTGCCGATGCCTTGCAAGCTATGGTGATGGTGCGGGAAGGCGCTCCGCTGGCCAACGCTTTAGTTGCCAACAAGCGTTTTCCGGCTTTGCTGGGCATGTTTGCGCGTCTGGGCGAACAAACTGGCCAGTTACCTGAAATGCTGGATCGGGCAGCAGTGCAACTGCGCTCCGAAGTACAACGCCGTGCGCTGCAGCTCGCCACTATTTTAGAGCCCCTGCTGATTGTCTTTATGGGTATTGCTGTGATGCTAATTGTGCTGGCCGTGTTACAACCCATACTGCAAATGAACCAGCTGGTCAAATAAGACTGCGATTTACAACTTAAACCGGCGGGTCAAAGTTCAAGGTTTTGACTCCAGTTGCGGTTCCCAACAGGCATACATGGGCGCGCTGGTAGGCAAAAACCCCTACCGTAAGCACTCCCGGCCATTGGCTCACTTCGGTTTCAAATGCCAACGGGTCGGTAATTTGCAAACCCGTGACATCCAAAATATACTGCCCGTTGTCTGTTACCACAGGCTGATTGGCTTTCATACGTAAGCTGGCAGTTGCACCCTTGGTTTGAAATTGCGAAATAATCCGCTGTGAAGACATAGGTATCACCTCTACCGGCAACGGAAACTTACCCAAGGTTGTTACCAGCTTGGACTCGTCTGCAATACACACAAACTTCTCAGACTGGGCCGCCACAATTTTTTCACGCGTTAACGCTGCGCCGCCGCCCTTAATCATAAAACCATGCTTATCAATTTCATCGGCACCGTCAATGTACACAGCAATGCGGCTGACACTATTGCAATCAAACACCGGTATGCCTAAGGCCTGCAAGCGCTGGGTACTGACGACCGAGCTAGACACTGCGCCTTTAATGTGCCCTTTGATGCTGCCGAGTGCATCAATAAAATGGTTGACCGTTGACCCGGTACCCACCCCAATAATCTCGCCTGGCACCACATACTGCAGCGCCGCCTGACCCACCAAAGCCTTTAGTTGATCTTGTGTGAGCGTTTGCGATGCAACTTGAGACTGCAAAGTTGCGCTATCCGGGATAGAAGCGGTTGTCATCTGAGAAAATACCTTTATTCAATAATTGTATGTAAGCAAGGAATTATCCAATGTCTCTCGTTCCCTACAGCCTGGCGCGTCAGTTTTTATTCCAAATGGATGCCGAAGCTGCACATGACCTGACCATGGCCGGACTGGCACTCAGCCAAAAAACACCACTCAAGCTAGCATACTGCCAAAGCCGGGTGGATGACCCGATTGAGCTGGCAGGACTGACCTTTCCAAATCGTGTAGGAATGGCCGCGGGGCTCGATAAAAATGCCCGTTGTATTGATGGCCTGGCTGCTATGGGTTTTGGCTTTATTGAGGTGGGCACCGTAACACCTCTGGCTCAACCCGGCAATCCTAAACCGCGCATGTTCCGCTTGCCCGAGGCCGGAGCTATCATTAACCGTCTAGGTTTTAACAACCAGGGCTTAGATGCTTTTATAGCCAACGTACAGCAGTCCAGCATGCGCGCAACACCCAACAACCCGGTGTTACTTGGCTTAAATATCGGTAAAAATGCAGCTACCCCGATTGAAAATGCCACCGATGACTACCTTAAATGTCTGCAAGGCGTGTACCCGCATGCTGACTATATTGTGGTGAACATCTCCAGCCCTAACACCAAAAATCTCCGCAGCTTGCAAAGCGACGAAGCGCTGGATGCACTGCTAGGTGCCATTGCCGAAAAACGTGAGGAGTTAGCCCAAACCTTTGGCAAAAGCAAACCCATTTTTGTAAAAATTGCACCAGACTTGGACGATACGCAAGTGGGCTTAATTGCCCAAACACTGCGTAAGCACGGCATGGACGGGGTTATAGCCACCAACACCACGCTCAGCCGCGAAGCGGTTAAGCACTTACAACATGGAAACGAAGCGGGTGGATTGTCTGGGGCCCCAGTGCTCGAATCCAGCAACCGCGTCATCAGCCAGTTACGCGCTGCGTTGGGCAGCAAATTTCCAATCATCGGGGTGGGGGGCATCATGAGTGCAGAAGATGCCGTCAGCAAAATCAAGGCCGGAGCCGATGTCGTGCAAATTTACACCGGCCTCATTTACCGTGGCCCGCAACTGGTGCACGAGGCCGCACAAGCCCTGCAAAAACTGCGTAAATAAACCTAGAGCATCGAAGTCACTGCAATTCCAATTGCCCGCTTTCAGATGAAATAAGCAAACGCTTAAGGGGTGGGGGCTGTAAATACGACTTGGCCTCCATGTCGTCCAGCCCGAACACCATGCTCAAACCACCATCACTGGATGCGTCGTAGGCGTAACCGCTGATTTCGCTCAACATTGAAAAATTTAGTTCACTCATTATTCCTGAGTTGCAGCGCAAGTCAATGGTGCCGTTGGTGGTAGCCAAATAACGAAATCTTCCCATACAGCTCACTGAAAAGCCCTTGTCATCGGGTTTGTCCGCATTCAAGGTAACTCTGCCGGTTCGGTCTGGATACAAGAGGAGTCTGCCCCGCACAATTTGATCATTAACGATAGCGACAGTATCCATAGAAGTTGACAATACGCTGGTACCCACCGCATCCATTCGCGCACAACCCGAAACGCTAATAACTAACAATAATGCGAGCGCCCTTTTGATGCTGCAAAAAAATTGTTTCATAGTAGAACCCTTCTGTTCTCAAAGGCATAGCCGATGTATCATGTTAACGCAATTAATAAATATCTAAAAAGCCCAAATACATGGTTTTTCGGTCATCCAAATAACACGACATTGAGGAGACAGGCTGCATGCAAAAGAAATCACCGTCAGTGCCCGCGACTCCATCGCGTTTTCGAAAAATTGCTGGCGTTGCAGCCCTCTCTGTTGCAGTAGTGGTTGTTGGAGTCTATATGCTGGGCCCCCGTAACCATCTGGGCCCCAAGACCCCTACCCCTAGGCCATTACCACCAGAGAACATTTCTCAGCTTGAAAGTTGGATCCAATCCAGTGAAGCGGCGTATTCAGACATCAAGCCCGGCAATGCCAAAGGGATTGTATGGAACTCTGCAAAAAAAAATAAAACCCCTTGGTCGGTTGTTTACATTCACGGATTCTCTGCTAGCCGCTTAGAAACAGCACCGCTGACAGATAACGTAGCCAAAATACTGGGAGCCAATGCATTTCATACCCGGCTGACCGGTCATGGAAGATCCAACCAAGCCATGGCCGAAGCCTCGCCGCAAGACTGGATGGCAGATGCAGTAGAGGCGATTCGCATTGGGCAGGCCCTTGGCAACAAAGTACTAGTTATCAGTTGCTCAACGGGTGCCACCTTATCAACATGGTTTGCCACCAGCCCGGAAGCTAGCAAGGTTGCAGCCTATGTGTTTTTTTCGCCCAACTATGGCCCCAAGGACAAAAATTCTGAAATTATTAATACCCCTTGGGGTAAACAACTGGCGACTCTGATTATGGGTCCTACCCGTTCATGGGAACCAGAAAACAAGCAGGTAGCTGGTGCCTGGACATTTAGTTATCCATCGCAAGCCGTATTTCCCATGATGGCTTTGGTAAAAAGCGTACGCGACAGTGATTTGAGCCAATTCAAAACACCTGTCATGGTTGTTTATAGCGAAAAAGATTCAGTTGTTGATCCCGTGGAAATAAAAGCTGTATTTGACCGTATTGCATCACCAATTAAGACTCTACAAGCTGTAACATACGCAGAAAATGAGGGGCAACATATGCTAGTGGGAGCTATCAGAAGCCCTGGCTCTACCGACATTGCTGTAAAAGATGTCGTCAAGTGGGTTCAATCATTGCCTTAAATCTTACGTTTTATTATTAACCTTTCATCATTAATATCATGTCGCAAAACGAGTCAACGTCCGCTGAGTTTACAAAACTGTCTCTCAAGTCATTGGGTTTGCGCCCAGGTATGGCACTGCAAACGCGCAGAATGGTAGAAGGTGCCCCCAAGAATGAATCGCAGTACTTTAGCGCGATTGAAGGTAAAGGCGTAATGATTGGCCCCTTGGGTGCCGACTCCAAAGATACAGGTCTCACATCAGGTGAGGTGTGCATAGTGCGAGGTTTTACCGGTCAATACGAGTTTTCGTTTTTAAGCAAAGTACTTCAAACCTTCGATCAACCCTTTATTTATGCGCTTTTGGCCTATCCGGAATTTGTAGAAGCGCGTTTGGTACGTCAGTCCTTGCGTACCAAAACATCTTGGCCTACCAAAATCAAAATACCTAAAGATGGCACTATTGCAGGTGCTCCAGAAATTGATGTCACCATGGTCGATCTCAGCACCGCTGGTACCATGATCAAAGCCAACTCTGCTCTAGGTGCAGTCGGCGATGCCATGCTGGTTTACATCTCTGCAACCATGGAAAACAACCCTATATCTATCGCCCTGGAAGCACGTGTCTGCCACTGCAATATGGCGCCCAACAAAGATGGTTTCTTTATCGGAATGTCGTTCAAGAACCTGAGCCAACAAGATAAGTTAGCGCTCAACTTCATGACCCAAACGCCTGTGACACAATAAGTTGTACGAAGCGCCCTCTTCTATCTTTTTTTACCAGGGTCGGCGAAAACTGCGCCGAACCCCTCAACAAGAAATAGGGCTTACAACTCAGGCAATCAAGTCCAAAGCATGCATGTAGTTGGGGTGCACCATCAGATCATCCCACTGTAGCGCAGGGCTTTGGGGT
>CALPVM020000120.1 GCA_943327015.2 Akkermansia muciniphila | reverse complement strand
GGCGTCTTTGGTAACAGCCATGGTATCCACAAACAACAAGGCACCTGTGCTAGGCAGCAATGCTTGAATTACATCTTTGGAACCCACCTCTTTGGCTGCACGATCTGCAGCCTGATTGATGTCACCAGACCAGCCAATAACTGCACAGGCTTTTCCGCCAGCAATATCGTCAATCATGGTTGAGCTGAACATACGAATATCCTTACGCACCTTAGCCAGCATTTCGCCTGCTGCCTTGTAGTCTTCTACATTGGAAGAATAGGGCTCTTTGCCGATGTAATGCAGTGCCAAAGGAATGATTTCAGTCGGAGTGTCCAAAAATGCAATACCGCAAGATTTCAGCTTGGCTGTGTATTTGGGGTTAAATACCAAATCCCAAGCGTTTTCAGGCATGGGCATACCTTTGAGCGCTTTATCCACTTTGGTTTTGTTAATACCAACAGTTGTAAAGCCCCAAGCCCAAGGAACCAGGTGTTTGTTGTCTGGGTCTGCCTTGACCAACTGAGACATCAAAG
This sequence comes from Akkermansia muciniphila, assembly GCA_943327015.2. Classification (GTDB taxonomy): domain Bacteria; phylum Pseudomonadota; class Gammaproteobacteria; order Burkholderiales; family Burkholderiaceae_C; genus Allorhodoferax. Next base: position 6,628 of record CALPVM020000120.1, on the reverse strand, counting down.
CCGGATCCAAGTTAGACAGGTTTTTAACCTTGGATTTATCCAGTGGCACAAACAAACCGCCTTCAATTTGTGTCTTGGCAAATACGGATCCGGGAACCACGATATCGTAGCCGGTATTGCCAGCGACCAGCTTGGCTTGCAGGGCTTCGTTGGTTTCAAAGGTATCGTAGTTGACCTTGATACCAGTTTCTTTCTCAAAGGCAGCAATCATGCCCTCTGGAATATAGTCGGGCCAGTTATAAATGTTCAATACTTTTTCTTCGACCGGCTCAGCAGGAGCGCTGACAACAGGCGCCGGTGCCGGTGCAACTGCAACCGGTTCTTCTTTTTTACCACAGGCAGCTAAAAATACAGCCGTTAGCGCGAAGGTGCACACATACTTTTTCATCATAAAAAGTTTCTCAATTACAGTTGAAACAAAGAAAAGGAGGGATTAGGAGCCAATAAAGTCCTTCATGGATTATAAAAGCGCTTGCAGTCATTAGGGCCCGTGCAAGACTTATAAATCTAATAATGTTTTGCCCAATGCAAATTCAAATTGCAAGCCAGTACGTAAGCGGTTTCAAGCCGCTTATCGCCCTACATCACTTAAACCTTATGCACTGCAGTTTTGGCTATTTGTCCGCACAGATAGGCCCAGACCAGCGTGGCCGCGACATTGCTGGTAAGCTCAGCATGGTCATATGCAGGAGCCACCTCTACACAATCCATGCCAATACATTGCAAACTGGACAATTCTTCGATGAGGGTGAGCACTTGAGAACTGGTCAAGCCACCCGGCTCAGGCGTGCCAGTACCTGGAGCAAAAGCGGGGTCAAGGCAATCTATATCCAAAGTAATATAAACCGGACGACTACCCATTCGAGTTTTAATCGCTTGAATAGTCGGCAACAGGCTTGAACCATCCAACCCTCGCAAATCGCGCGCTGTAAAAATTAATCCGCCTAGATCCTTTACATACTCGCGCGCTGCCCTATCTCCACTGGAACGTAAGCCTATTTGCACCGTGTGCTCTGCACTCACCAAGCCTTCTTGAATGGCCTCATAGGTCCACGTTCCATGGCCAGAAGGCTCGCCAAAGTGATCCTGCCAAGTATCGCAATGGGCATCGAAATGCACCAATGCCAACTGACCATATTTTGCTTTTGCAGCACGCAACAGGGGTAAGGTAACCGAATGGTCTCCTCCAATAAATACGCAGTGGTGGCTGGCCATCAAAGTCGCGGCCTGTTGCTCAATCGCAGACCGCACCTCGCTCAATGGCGATGCATTGGGCAAGCGCATATCGCCAGCATCCCCCAGAAACCCTAGTGGCGAGACTTCAAAATAAGGATGCAGACCGTCGCACAGCATGAGTGATGCACGGCGTATTTCTTGTGGGCCAAAACGGGCACCAGGTCGATTGGTCACTGCCCCATCAAATGGCACCCCTGCAATAGCAAAAGGCTGATGGGAAAGTTCCTGAGCCGCCAAAAAGCGGTTGCTATTGTTTGCATAAGCAAAGTGCCCGATAGACATAAATACCTTACTTAAACCAAAGCGTTTGCACTGACGACGATGCCGTCCTGATCGGCATAGAGCCAGTCACCAGGTCGTACCCACACACCTTGCACCTGCACGGCTACATCCGCTTGGCCTTGGTTGCGTTTTTCAGTGGGTAGCGGCATGGCGGCCAAGGCTCGTATACCCACAGCATGCTCTGCCAACTCTGCGGTATCACGCACACAGCCATCGATGACCACACCTGCCCAGCCATTGCGAGCAGCAGCAGCTCCCAAATTACCGCCTAGTAATGCACGACGCAAAGAGCCACCGCCATCCACCACCAACACTTTGCCAATTTTTCCTTGAGGGGTATCGACAGTGCCGTCAGAATCAACGGCCGCTTTAACAAGTGTGTTGTCTTCAAAACATTTAACAGTGACCACAGGGCCGCTAAAGGATTTCAGCTTTCCAAAATCTTTAAAAACAGGCGGCAATACGCGAAAATCACCAAGGGTATTGTTTTTGTGAACATCACACAAATCACAGGTTGCAAATGAAATAGTCATACAAATTAACTCCATTCAGGTTTTAGTGGGTATTTTGGGGCAAAAAAAACAACAATCATTATGGAAGCAGTACTTTCCCGCTTGGAAAGTCTCTTTTTATCTATTAGCATAAGCTCAGCCAGTGAATGCATATTTCAAATCTGGTGACATTTCATCAACCCGAAGGACGAACACCCATGGCAACTGCTAAAAAAGCTCCAGCTAAAAAAGCTGCTCCCGCCACAAAGGCTGCTGCAGCCAAAAAAGCCGCACCGGCTACCAAAGCTGCACCGGTCAAAAAAGTCGCAGCACCTGCTGCTCCTGCTACAAAGGCCGCAGCAAAAGCCCCAGCTAAAAAAGCTGCTGCACCCGCTAAGGCTGCTGCACCTGCCAAAAAATCACCCAGCGCATTTATGAAGAACTTGACACCTAGCGCCGCATTGGCCGCTGTTGTAGGTGCCAACCCGTTGCCCCGTACTGAAGTGGTTAAAAAGCTCTGGGTTTACATTAAAGAAAACAAACTCCAAGATGCTGCCAACAAGCAAATGATCAACGCTAACGCCCAACTCAAAGAAGTGTTTGGCAAAGCAAAAGTATCTATGTTTGAAATGGCCGGTTTGATTGGTAAACACCTCAAATAAACCTATCGGCGCCTCCGAGGGGGTAAAGCAAGGCAATGGCAGTTTATTTGACTGCTTCCAACCTGAGCAATTCGCCCTCGGAATCATCTGTGAGTAAATAGACTGCACCTTCTGGCCCTACCCGTACATCACGAATACGGCCAACTTGCCCTTTGAGCATGCGTTCCTCACGCACTATTTTTTCACCATTCAGTTCTAGTCGTACTAACATTTGACCTCGTAAGGCACCAACCAACAGATGATTACGCCAGCCTGTAAACATCTTTCCAGTTACAAAAGCCATGCCAGATGGAGCTATAGACGGCACCCAGTAATGCAACGGTTGCTCCATACCACTTTTAACTGAGCCCTCTCCAATTTTTGTGCCAAAACCATAATTCACCCCGTAAGTGATCTCAGGCCATCCGTAATTTTTGCCGGCACGCATTACGTTGACTTCATCGCCTCCTTGTGGACCGTGCTCATGTGTCCATAACTCACCTGTCACCGGATGCAATGCTGCACCTTGCATATTACGATTGCCCAGTGTCCATTTTTCTGGCTTGGTAGCCGGGCGTTGCAGCCACGGATTGTCGCTGGGTATACGCCCATCGTCGCGCAAGCGTATTACCGATCCAGCATGGTCATTCAAGTTTTGTGCGCGCTCTTTGTCGCCCCGGTCACCCAGAGTAAGGTAGAGATGCCCCGTTCGGTCAAACACAATACGACCACCAAAATGTAGTCCGCTCCGTGTTTTTGGCTCCATACTGAACAGCACCTGCACGTTCGTCATGCGCTGTCCTTGCAATTGCCCACGTGCCAGCGCCGTACCCCAGCCATCGGTACCTGGAGCGCTGTAGGACCAGTAAACCCAGCCATTTTCTTCATAATCCGGGTGCAGAACTACATCCAACAAACCACCCTGCCCTTTTGCAACAATTTCAGGCAAACCGCTTATAGGTTGCGGGTCTATCTGAAAGTTCTTTCCTACCCGCCTTAACCTTCCTTCTCTTTCTGTGATCAACATTTGACCATCAGGCAGGAACGCCATAGACCAAGGATGCTCCAGCCCTTTAACTAAAGAAATCACACGAAATTTCTGTTTCTCTGATGAAACAACTGGGAAAGTATCAACAGTTTGGGCTACTAAGCGCAACGGCAGCACAAAGCACACAACCATCGCTAAGCATGAAAAGAGAGGCGCCTTAAGCATGACTAGATTGCGCCGTTTATTACTGCACGGCAACCGCTGCTGTAAAAAAATCATTGAGTTGTGCGAGCCACTGGTTTTTTTGATCTTGGGATACAAAACTGGAATCAATGCTATTTTTGGCCAATTGCCATGCTTCTTTAGCGCCTAAACCAGGATGCGCCTTGAACAATTCTGTAAAGTTCACATTCACACTGCCCCCAAAATAAGCCGGGTCGTCTGAATTGACCGTGACATTCAAACCTGCACTCAACAAAGCAGGTAAATTGTGCTGCTGCATGGTCTTAAACACGCACAACTTAATGTTGGACAAAGGGCACACCGTTAACGGCACTTGGCTGGATACCAAGCGTTGCACTAATGCATCGCTTTCAACACAACGCACGCCGTGGTCGATGCGCTCAACGTGCAAAATATCCAGGGCATTTTCAATATAACTGGCTGGTCCCTCTTCGCCGGCGTGCGCCACCAAGCGTAAACCTAGCGCTTTGCACTTGGCAAATACACGGGCAAATTTTTCAGGGGGGTTGCCTCGTTCACCAGAATCCAGTCCGACACCCATAAATAAATGGCGGTGCGGTAAAGCTGCCTCCAAGGTTTCAAAAGCTGACTCCTCAGATAGATGGCGTAAGAAGCACATAATCAAATGGGTACTGATCCCCCAGCGGGCTTTTGCATCCTGGCAGGCACGGTGAAGGCCATTAAACACATACTCAATGGGCACTCCACGCTCGGTATGGGTTTGCGGGTCAAAAAACAGTTCAGCATGCACCACATGGTCGGCTACTGCACCTTGCAAATAGGCCATGGTCATATCGTAAAAATCACTCTCCGTCAGCAGAACCGAGGCGCCGGCATAGTACAAATCTAAAAAACTTTGCAAATCGGTAAAGGCGTAGGCTGCACGCAAACTGGCTACATCGGGGTAACTGAGGGTGATTCCGTTTTTCTGTGCCAATTGAAAAATCATTTCGGGCTGCAGGGAGCCCTCTATGTGTATATGCAACTCTGCTTTGGGCATATCCAGCAGCAATTGCGGTAGTTGTTCGGTAGATATTGCGCTAAAGTCCATTTTGGATACTCCTCATAAAATTTTACACAAGGCGTGTTCTATGCCCCACCCCTAACGCTGCTACTACGCTGAGCATTAGCACCAATGCAGCACCTATCAACGCTGCGCTGTACCAACCTCGATCCAGCATAGGTCCGAATAACAAGGGTGAGATAGCAAACCCGATATCCAGCCCGGAATAAACCAGTCCATAAACACGACCGGTAGACTCTGCGGGAGTTGCCTTTTTAATCATCATATCGCGTGAAGGCCCCCCCACACCCACTGCAAAACCTGTTGCGGCAAGAACTACCATGGTGAGCGTAGCACCCAGTAGCCCTGTACCGCAGATGGCCAGCAAAAAAGCGGCAATCAGCATCGCACCAGAAACCACCCTATCGCTATGGATGGGCCGGGTAGCAATGTAACCGCCCCACAGCATACCCACGGCACCGCACAGCATATAAGCAGTAAGCGTGAGCGTTGCCGACTCAAACGAAATACCATGCATAGCTTTGAGGATGGAAACTGAATAACCTTGGATCACAGCCAAGGTGATGGTAGAGAGCAAGAAAAAAACAAAACACCACCACACCACCGGCAATTTCATAAAAGCCAAGGTGTGTGTTGGCTGCGCTTGACTTTTCGGCTGGGCGGCATGTGTCTGCAAATGGCTGCGATGCACAATAAGCAAGGCCAACACCAGTACGTATACTCCCGCAGCAGCTACATAGGCACTTCTCCAGCCCCACATGGCCGTGAGTGTTGCAAAAAACACGGGGGCTGCAGCCCAACCCAGGTTGCCACTTAAACCATGGGCGCTAAATCCGTACCCCAAACGTTCTGGAGATACCCTCTGGTTCAAAATAGTGAAATCGACTGGATGAAAAGTAGCATTGGCAAGCCCTGCCAAGGCTGCCACCGCCATCAAACCCGAATAAGCGGTAGCGCCTGCTGCAAGCAATGAGGCTGCGGCAAACAAAGCCAACGCCATAAACATCAGCGGTCTTGCGCCCCAGCGGTCTACCAGAAAGCCTGCAAAGGCTTGCCCCACACCCGAAACAACGAAGAATACCGTCATGAGCAAGCCCAGCTCAGAATAGCTCAGGCCAAACTCCTGCTTAAATACCGGGAACATCACCGGAAGCAACAAGTGCCCAAAATGGGAGCTGCCATGCGCCAAACCAACGAGGCTAATAACGGTTAAATCGTTTTTGAAGATGGCAGAGCGCATACCGCCATCTTACTGAATAAACACCGTCAAACAATGCGCCCTTAAGAAAAGCTAAATTGCCCCGGGGCTTTGATGGGATCAACCGCTACCGCAATCGTATCTTTCGGACTGAATTTACCCTCCAGCAGCAGTTTAGACAGCGGGTTTTCAATGCGCTGCTGAATCGCCCTTTTTAGTGGTCGCGCACCGAATACCGGGTCAAAACCGACCTTGGCCAATTCTTCCACCGCTGCATCGGACACTTGCAAGGTAAGCTCCATGCGTGCCAAGCGCGCCATCAAAACCTGCAGCTGAATTTTGGCTATCTCAGCAATATGGGATGCGCCTAATGCATGAAAAACAACTGTTTCGTCAATCCGGTTCAAAAACTCGGGACGGAAGTGATTTTTTAATTCACCAGTCACAGCGTCTTTAATGTCCTCACTGTCTTGCCCCACCATGCTTTGTATCAACTGCGAGCCGATATTACTGGTCATCACAATC
>CALPVM020000119.1 GCA_943327015.2 Akkermansia muciniphila | reverse complement strand
TTTACCAAGGCAGTGCGGCTGAGGTAATAAAAATCGTCAATGCTGCAGCCAAAGGCCGTGTCTTGGGGGCCAACCACACCTTTTTGCAGAGCCTCTAGCAGCGTCAAATATTCTTTGACCGAAACCGGCAACTAGGCCGAGCGCAGGGTATAAAAGAAATCAAGCAGCATACGGGGGTTCCAGTGAAGAGGGCGTCAAGGTTTATCTTTGGCGTTGGTTTCACGCTGGCTGCGCCAACGGCGGGCGAGCTGCAGTCCAGCCCCGCCCCCGAGTCCTACCAGAACGATACCGCCAACGCTGTTGGCATCGTAGCCCGATGCAAAAACGTCAAGCCCCAGTAATTGCCCCGCCCAAAACCCGAGCAGTGCACCGCCGGTAAAACCTACTGCATCGGATATGCCTTCCAGCCACAAATTGTTTTTCATAGACAACCCTTAACGGTTATGGCGTTGCATGAACATGAGTTTTTCAAACAAGGTGGTGTCTTGTTCGTTTTTGAGTAGTGCACCCAGCAGTGGCGGCACAACCATTTTGTCGTCTTTGCTTTGCAGGGCTTTGGCAGGAATGTCCTCTGCCATCAGCAGCTTGAGCCAATCCAGCAGTTCGCTGGTGGACGGTTTTTTCTTCAGTCCAGGCAGGTTGCGCACGTCAAAGAACGTCTTCATGGCGGCGCTGACAAGTTCCTTTTTAATTCCAGGAAAATGCACATCCACAATGCTTTGCATGGTGGTAGCCTCGGGAAACTTGATGTAATGAAAGAAGCAGCGGCGCAAAAATGCATCGGGCAATTCTTTTTCGTTGTTGGACGTAATAAATACCAGCGGGCGGTGTTTTGCCTTGATCAGCTCGCGTGTTTCGTAGCAATAAAACTCCATGCGGTCAATTTCGCGCAGCAGGTCATTAGGAAACTCAATGTCGGCCTTGTCAATCTCGTCAATCAGCAGCGCCACGGGTTTTTCGGCGGTAAAGGCTTGCCACAGCACGCCTTTGATGATGTAGTTGTTAATGTCTTTAACGCGCTCGCCGCCATCCAGGCTGCTGAGCTGCGAGTCGCGCAATCGGCTTACCGCATCGTATTCATACAGGCCTTGCTGTGCTTTAGTGGTGGACTTGATGTGCCACTGCAGCAGCGGCATGTCCAGTGCGGCCGATACTTCTTCTGCCAACATGGTTTTTCCTGTGCCAGGCTCGCCCTTTACCAGTAGCGGGCGTTGCAGTGTAATGGCGGCGTTGACAGACAGCATAAGGTCTTGTGTGGCAACGTAGTTTTTGGTTCCGTTAAATTTCATGGCAGTCCGAGATTTTGCAAAAGTTTAAAACATTGGAAAAGGTAAGTCACTGACCGATATAATCGCACAAGCTAAATTCCAATCTACAACCGATTGTCCTCGCAAAATGAATAAACTGCTGTTGTCCCTGTGTACTATTCTTGTCGCTTCTGTGACTTCCTTTTCTGCCCAAGCTGAAGAGCTCAAGGGTGACGCCAAAGCGGGCGAAAAGAAAAACGCTATGTGCATCGGCTGCCACGGCATTGTTGGATACCCAGCTAGCTTTCCTGAAGTGTACAAAGTTCCCAAAATTTCGGGTCAAAGTGCCAAGTACATTTCCCAAGCGCTGGCTGCCTATAAAAAAGGTGAGCGCAAACATCCTTCCATGCGTGGAATCGCAGACTCTTTAACCGACCAAGACATGCTCGACCTAGCCGCTTACTATGAAGCCAGTGGTAAGGTAGAAGGCGCTGCAGAGCTGCCCAAAGCAGCCGATGGTAGCGCCAAGGCTATGGAGCTGATTGCAAAAGGCGCTTGTGCTTCTTGCCACGGCGACAGCTTCAGCAAACCTATCGACCCCAGCTACCCCAAAATTGCCGGTCAGCACTCAGACTATTTGTTTGTTGCACTTAAGTCTTACAAGGCTGATGCTGCTTACAAATCCGGCCGTAACAACGCCATTATGGGTGGCGTAGTGCAACAGTTCTCTAATGCAGAGCTAAAAGTAATGGCCAACTATTTGGGCGGTCTGCCCACCGAACTCAAAGTTGTGCCACAAGGCCGTTTTCGTTAAACACTTTTAATTGCGCCACTCGGGCTGGGTGGCGCGTATTTGCTGGCTAATCCTTAGTAGCCCGTCTTTGCACACAGGCAATATAAGCATCACCATCCGGTGGCCTGCCTGCCTGCTGGCTCTCCCACAACATCGTGCCTAGGCACTCCATCGCCTCGTGGTGAGCATCGTGCAATGAGTTGCGACGGTGCGTAAGCAACTCCACCGCCTGCCGTATGCCGCGTGGTTGGTCAATGCTGCACTGTTCGCTAATGGACAGGTGCATGGATAAATGCAAAAACGGATTGGTGAGTCCTGCCTCTGGCGTTGCCATAGACTGCAATGCTGCATCTACATCGGCAAAATCGGCATGGTACTCAGGGTGCTCGTCTATCCACTGGCTGGCAAGCGTTTCAATCGCTTCCATGGGTTGACCGGTTCGCGCCTTGGAATAGACGTTACAAAAAAAACGGCGAACATCGGCTTGGGATGGATTAAACATGTTGCAAGGGTACCATGTAGTGGTTAAAAAATTCTATTAAAAATCATCTTCCCGCACAAACCCCGCTCGCCGTGGGTACTGCTGCTTCAACAACCACGCCCCCCAGCCAAGCGCGGTCAACACTACCATCACTCCCAAAAAGTGAATCAACCCACCCACCGTATGCGAGTGCTCCAGTAGACCTACGCTGTTCAGCAAATAAATCCAGTCGTGCCCACCTTCCTCGCCAGTGGTTCCAGACAGCAGCATGAGTTGCGGTTGTAGTGCATCATAAGCGTAAGGTGCTACATCGAGCAGCGATACACCCATCAACCACAGCCCCGCCGAGGCACCAAATGTGTCGCGGTTTTTGATGAGCAACGCACCACCCATAATGGCCGGCATAATAAGTTGCCCTAATGTGCCACCCATAACCATGATCCATTGCCCAAACGGCATAAAAATAACGTGCCCGGCCTCATGAAAAATCAGCAAAGGCCGGTGAATAAACGAAGCACCCATTTCCCCGGTACGGTAATCCATCCGCATCAAAGAAAATCCCCACACCAGAAAAAAACTCCAGATGGCTACCCGCCCCCAAAAACGGATGCTGTCTACCCGTTCGGGTACATAGGTGAGTAAGTCTTTCAGGTTCATTTCACCCTCAAAAATTCAACCTAGCGCAGCAAACCCATTTTGTCGCCATGCCTCATACACCGTAACCGCCACCGAATTCGATAGATTTAAACTGCGTTGCCCAGCCACCATCGGCAGCTTGAGGCTTTGTCCTGGGCCAAACGAGGCGCGCACAGCGTCCGAAATGCCTTTGGTTTCAGACCCGAAAACCAGCCAGTCCCCACGTTGAAAGGCCACTTCATACGGGCTGCGTGTGCCGCGTGTGGTTAAAGTAAAAAGCCGCTCCGGTTGTGGTTGCGCAGATACCAAGAACGCTTGCCAACTAGCGTGCTTACGCACCTCCGCATACTCGTGGTAATCCAGCCCAGCCCTGCGCATATAGCGGTCTTCCATCGAAAACCCTAGAGGCTCCACCAAGTGCAGCGTACAGCCTGTGTTGGCAGCTAGCCGGATTACATTGCCGGTATTGGGTGGAATTTCGGGTTCAACTAAAACAATATGAAACATAACTATTGGGGAGTACGCGCAAACACCAGCGCAGTAATATGGGCAGCACCCGCATTGCGCAGCGCTTTAGCTGCAGATTGTAGGGTAGCGCCTGTGGTCATTACATCATCCAGCAACACCGTTTTTTTGCCAAGCAACTGTTTAGCTTGCGCTGCATCCACCACATAAGCGTGTTCAATGCTTTTTTGCCGTTGATGGCGATCCATGCTGCTCAAGGGCGCTGTATTCTGGGTGCGCTGCAAAATGTTGATGTTGATTTTTTCCGGGCATAAGGCCTGTGCCAACACCAGCACCTGATTAAAACCGCGCTCTTGCAGCCGTTCGCGCGACAAGGGCATAGGTATCAGCACATCTGCCGATTCGAGAGCAGGCTCCACCCAAGGAGTGCTACGCATCAAATGCGCCATGCTGGTTGCCCAGCCGGTTTGCTCTTTAAACTTAAACTCTTGCACCAATTGCGACCAAGGGTAGGCATAGTCCACCGCCGCAAATGCAGCATCTAGCAGCGGGGCTTGGCTTAAGCAATGGGTGCATTGAGCAGCACCCTCAATCACTGGAATCGCGCACGTTATACAACGAAACTTGGGCTGACCAAACGTTTGTACGCAGTGTTGGCACAAAGGCTGACTGGGCCAGCCGTGGCAAATCGCGCATTGACTGGGCAAATGCCGTAAAAATCCCTGAAAAAAAGGTCGTAACATGCACGCAATATACTCTGCGCGCAACCCTTTTTTAATTATGTCAACTGTACGCCCTCCTAGCATTGATTCTGTAGCCGCACGCCGGTGGGCAGAGCGCCCCATTGAATGGGTGCACCCCAGCTCACCTTGGCTGCACGAAGAAGTGGCGCGCCGCATGGAAGCACGCTTGGCAGTGATAGTGCAGCAACCCCAGACCTGGGTGCACTGGCACCCCCTGCAAGGAGGAATGCAGGCGCATGCCATGTTGACACAGCGTTACCCTGATAGCCAATGCCACGTCATTGAACACACCGAGCAACAAACACAGCATGCCAAAAAACTATTGACACCAGCTTGGTGGCGGGCAGAGCGATGGCGCAACCCTCTGCCAGCGTTTGAAGTACCTGCACAGCCCTGCAATATGGTGTGGGCCAACATGGCATTGCACATGGCATCTGACCCGTTTGCTCTGTTAGAGAGTTGGAACAGCATGCTGGCAGTCGATGGCTTTGTAATGTTCAGCTGTCTGGGTCCCGATACATTGCTTGAATTGCGCAAACTTTATGCACAGATGGGCTGGCGACCACCGGCACATGAGTTTACCGACATGCACGATTGGGGCGATATGCTGGTGCAAGCCGGCTTTGCCGAGCCTGTAATGGACATGGAGCGTATACGTTTAACCTATTCCAGTCCAGTCAGTTTGCTGGACGAATTGCGCCACTTGGGTAAGAACTTGCACGCACAGCGTCACCCTGGCTTGCGGGGTCGTGTCTGGCGTAACAATTTGTACCATGCCATCGGTCAGCAACTGCAGGAATCCTCTGAAAACGGGCGCCTATCGTTAACGTTTGAAATTATTTATGGTCATGCATTTAAACCTGTCCCCCGTATCAAAATGCAGCCAAAGACCACTTTATCGTTAGAACAAATGCAATCAGCGCTGCGTCAATCGAGTGTAAAAACAAAAAAATAACCATGTAAGGGTAGAAACTCTTGAAAGAGTGAGACCATTTGAGTGGGATCAATAAAAACTCTGCACTACAATGCTGACTGTTCATGGTTTGAAGCGTTATGGAAGAACAACATGACGAACTCCGTTTTTCGATTTGCAACTGTACAAGGTCACCACGTTCAATGGTTCTTGCGGCGTAATTGTTCGGTTACACCGCACCAACTCTTTTGGATATATGGTTCATTGTGCTTGTTATCATTAGGTATTGCGGTATTTTTTTGGCTTCAAGGCGCTGCACTTGTTTTGCCATTCGCAATACTGGAGTTGCTTGCTTTAGGATACGCTTTTATGTTATTTGCAAAGCATGCAACTGACGGCGAAAAAATCATGTTACGCGACAGCCAGTTGGTGGTGGAATTTGAAAGCGGTGGAAAAGTGCAACGTGCACAGTTCCAACGCGAATGGGTTCGGGTTGAACCTCGTATGGACGACCAGTCATTGATCGAGGTATATGGTCAGGGCAGATCCATATCGGTGGGTCGATTTATTCGTCCGGAGTTGCGTCCAGTGTTGGCGCGCGAAATCAGGCAGGCACTGCGTGGTGCCTGAACGGTTTTTCAAATTTACGGTACGAAGAGTTTGCTTTTAATTTGGGCATTGGAAGGTAGAAAAAAGATGAAGAGCATTATCAACACATTGTCATCGGTTTCGTTATCGGTGGGTGCGTGGGCTAGTACTGCTGCGTGGTCGGTTGCCCACGCGGTCAACGACCTGCCAGGCGGGCCGGCCGTTAATCAGTTAAATCTTGCTCCACCTGTCACCAAAATAGCTGAAGAACAGCAGTGGTTGCACTGGTTCATGATGATCATGTGCAGCGTCATTTTTGTGGCGGTTTTTTCTGTCATGTTTTATTCCATCTGGAAGCATCGTAAATCCGTAGGTCACAAGCCCGCTACTTTCACTGAATCTGTAACAGTAGAAGTTATTTGGACGATTATTCCCTTCATTATTGTGATACTGATGGCTTTGCCCGCAACCAAAGTGGTAGTCGCCATGAAAGACACCACCAATGCAGACATCACCATCAAAGCCACTGGTATGCAGTGGAAGTGGGGTTACGACTACATCAAAGGCGAAGGCGAGGGCATTGGTTTTGTTTCTACCTTGGACAATGAGCAGCGTTTGTTATCCGATGCTGGTGGCCCTAAAAAAGGCGAATCTATTGACAATTACTTGCTTAAAGTTGACAACCCACTGGTAGTGCCGGTTGATAAAAAAGTACGTATCATCACCACCGCCAATGACGTGATTCACGCCTTCATGGTTCCTGCATTCGGCATTAAGCAAGATGCTATTCCAGGTTTTGTGCGCGATACTTGGTTCCGTGCTGAAAAAGTAGGCGATTACTATGGCCAATGTGCTGAGTTGTGCGGAAAAGAGCACGCTTACATGCCTATCCATGTCAAGGTTTTGTCGGCTGAAGACTACTCTGCATGGGTTGCAGCAGAGGGCAAGAAAATGGCTGCCAAAGCAGATGACCCAAGCAAAGTATGGGCCTTGAACGATATTGTTAAACGCGGCGAAAAAGTCTATGCCCAAAACTGTGCAGCTTGCCACCAGGCCAACGGCAAAGGCGCAGGCCCCATCAAGCCACTAGATGGAGCAGCTGTGGTTCTGAATGAAGATAAAACTAAGCAAATCTTAGTGTTGCTGAATGGTCAGAACAACAACACCATGCCCGCTTGGAGAAATTTAAGCGACACCGACATTGCTGCTGTAATCAGCTACACCAAAAACAACTGGTCCAACAAAACTGGTCAGGTGGTTCAGCCTGCAGAAGTGTTGGCATTGCGTAAGTAATGTGACTGTTT
>CALPVM020000118.1 GCA_943327015.2 Akkermansia muciniphila | reverse complement strand
TTATTCTGCTAAAGCGGCTTCAATGTCTTCAGCCAAACTTGCGGGCGTATCAGTCGGTGCATAGCGTTTGCGTACGGACCCATCTTTAGCGATTAAAAACTTGGTGAAGTTCCACTTAATGGCTTTGCTGCCTAAAAGTCCAGGGGCTTCTTTACACATCCATTGGTACAAAGGATGGGCACTGCCGCCATTAACGTCAATCTTGGCCATCATGGGAAAGCTAACGCCATAGTTGATTTGGCAAAACTCGGCAATCTGGTCGTTACTGCCTTTGTCTTGCGATGCAAACTGGTTGCAAGGAAAACCCAGCACCACCAAACCTTTGCTACCGTAGGATTTGTGCAGTTCTTCCAATCCACCAAATTGGGGCGTAAAGCCGCAAGCACTGGCTGTATTGACTATTAACATCACTTTACCTTTAAACTGACTCAAAGCAACGGGCTTGCCGTTAATTTGTAAGGCCTCAAAGTCGTACACTGTTGTCATAATGGCTCCGGGTTGAAGGAAAATACTTGTCTGTTAATGAAATTACGGCGAAGATACACCGTAACACAATAACATTGTTTAGAAAATGGTTCTGGCCGTAAAGGAGTTGGAGTGGAAATCAAAAGCAAACTAGTGCAATTCATAACGTGGGCTAAGTCAACTACACACGAATACTCCCGCGTGCAAGGGGAAGCCACGATGGAAACGTTGCGACGCTTCCGTGCTGCAGCCGCTTTTTTGGTTGCCTTACATCTGGGGTTGGCCATTTGGTTTGATAGGTATGTTGCGCCCGAAAATAGACCCGAAATGGTGCTCTGGTCGGAATCTCTTGCCAAGGTTCAAATTGGCTCAGCACTCATGGTTTTACTGTTCGCGGCGGTATCGCATCGCTTTTTAAAGCGCAGTAATCGTGCAAGTTACGCGGCTATTGCGATGCAGGTTCTGATGTGCGCCGGATACATTGGCGTTGGTTTGATATTGACGGTCATTGACATGAAGGCCGGAGCAGGCGCAGGTACTGCGAGTTTTATGCTGATTTCAATCTTGATTGGCGTAGTCTCACTGATGCGTCCCGGCATTTCAGTACCATTGTATGGCTTCAGTTATATTGCGTTTTTACTGATGATGGCTAATGCTGGTTTTGATAGCAGCAATCTGCCGGGCTTGATGATTCTTGGTTTGGCTGTGCCCTTGCTGGCCGTGTTTGCATCTACCATGATCTGGCACCAGTATGCCAAAAACGTAGTGTTACGCAGGCAATTGAGCCGTACCAATGGTATTTTGATGGAACGCCATAAAGAGATGGAGTACCAAGCCGAACACGATGCGTTGACAGGTTTGTACAACCGCCGAGAGTTTATGCGGCTTGCCGAAATGGAGCTGGAGCGCGCCATAAAAATGGCATCCCACACTTGCGTGATTATGGTGGATGTAGACTACTTCAAGAAAATTAACGACAACTACGGACACCCCACCGGAGACGAAGTGTTGTTACAGCTCTCGGCAATTTTAAAATCTGGGGTGAGAACCAACGATGTGGTTGCGCGCATGGGCGGCGAAGAATTTATTATTTTGCTCAGCAACACACCACCCCAAGGCGCCGTTGCCTTGGCAGAAAAATTGCGTAAAGCATTGTATTCTGCCCCCATGATGATTGGCGATGTGGCCATTCCTTTGACCGCGAGCTTTGGTGTGAGTGGTTACGCAGAAAAGCAACAAGGCTCTATTGAGTTGTTGTATGCCGCAGCAGACAAAGCCCTGTACACAGCCAAAAATTCCGGTAGAAACCGGGTGGAATATGCACCACCTAATATGTCTTAAGGTGAGCAGCAAATAAATTATCCATGTGAATGATCGTTGCGGGCGATGTTTAACAAGCGCTCCACTTCGGCCGCATGGTGAATGCAGTTATGTTGGTGCCAACGCTGAATTATCCACATGGTGCCAGCTACCACCAGACCAAAAATTGAAATAGCTCCGAAGGCCGAAAGACCCATGCCGGCCGAAAAACTGTAAAAAGCACCTAAGCCCAAAATACACGCTTGTTCGTTAAAGTTTTGTACTGCAATGGAGCGACCAGCACCCATTAAATTGTGACCACGGTGCTGCAGCAAAGCGTTCATGGGAACGACAAGAAAGCCACCAAGAGCTCCCAACAAGATAAGAAAGGGAGCTGCAATCCAGACGTTGGAAATAAAGTTAAGAAGAATAACCAAAAGGCCCATTGCAATACCCAATGGAATAGTACTGGTGGCCATGTCTAGGCGCATGCGCATAGATGCGATGACGGCACCTATACCAGTGCCAATAGCCACTACACCGACTAACGCAGACGCTTGGGTTACGGTGTACCCCAGTGCAGCAGCAGACCAAGCCAGAACGATGTAGCGCATATTGCCGCTAACGCCCCAAAATAGGGTGGTGGTTGACAAGGAGATTTGACCTAAACGGTCGTTCCATAAACGGGTGTTGCACTTCCAGAAGTCGGGCAGCAAAGTAAACAGATTTTTTGGCAAGGGGCGCATGGGAACGCCTGTGAGTGGAATGCGAGTATTGAACCACGCCGCCAAAAAATAGACAAAAATGAGAATCGAAATAGCAGCTTCGGGGGGGGTGTCAAGCCCGGTATTGAGGTAGGGAATATCAATGGAAAGCAGGGCAGAAGAAATCATGGGACCAACCAGCTGACCGCCTAATAAAACGCCCAGAATAATGGAAGCAATGGTAAGACCTTCAATCCAGCCGTTAGCCTTGACCAGTTGGGAGGCAGGCAGTAACTCAGTCAAAATACCGTACTTGGCTGGTGAGTAAGCAGCCGCACCCAGTCCGACAATGGCGTAAGACATGAGTGGATGGGTGCCAAAAAGCATTAACAAGCATCCTACTACCTTGATGGAGTTACTAATCAGCATGACCTTGCCCTTGGGCATAGCATCAGCAAACGCACCGACAAAAGGAGCCAGCACTACGTAAAACAAAGCAAACATAGGTACAAGCGCCGCTTGCTGCCACTCTGGCGCACCACCGGTACGCAGTAGCTGAACAGCGGCTACAAACAATGCATTGTCAGCCAGCGAGCTAAAGAACTGGGCTGACATAATGGTATAAAAACCGCGTTTCATAAATAGTAATGCAGGAAGACTGGCTAAACGAAGAAGAATTTATCTGGAACTTACAAGACTCATGGTTATAGCATGCTCGGCAGTGTCAGAATCTGCAATGACCGTAGATCTGGAATGTATTTAATGCCCCGCCCCATACAAGCAACAATTCACACACAAGCTTTACACAGCAATTTGAACCAGATTCGAAGCCATGCACCTGACTCTAAGTATTGGGTCGTTGTGAAGGCAAACGCTTATGGCCATGGTATAGAGCGTGTCATGAACGGATTGCGTGCGGCCGATGGCTTTGCACTTCTCGATTTAAACGAAGCCCAAAGGGTAAGAGACCTTGGCTGGAGAGGCCCTATTTTGCTATTGGAGGGTGCGTTTGAACTGCGGGATTTGGAACTATGTTCGCGATTGGACTTGTGGCACACGGTGCACTGTGAGGAGCAAATAGATATGATGGCTGCGCATAAAACGCACTTGCCGCACAGGGTGTTTTTAAAGCTAAATTCAGGCATGAACCGCCTTGGATTTGCACCAGCACAATACCGCTCAGCTTGGGCTAGATTGAATGCACTGCCACAGGTGGACGAAATATCACACATGACGCATTTTGCCGATGCCGATGGACCCAAGGGCATCGCCGCACAAATGCAGCAATTTACCCAAGCAACCCATGACTTGCCGGGGGAGCGGAGTGTGAGTAACAGTGCCGCCATTTTGCGTCATACCCAGTTGGCACAAGAGGCGGACTGGGTGCGTGCGGGCATTGCCCTGTATGGCAGTGCACCGGATTATCCGGAAAATGGTATTGACTACTGGAACTTGCAACCCACCATGACGCTGGAAGCCGGGATTATCGGCATTCAGAATTTGCAGCCGGGTGATGCTGTGGGCTATGGATCGACATTTGTCGCAGAGCACCCCATGCGCATAGGCATTGCTGCCTGCGGCTATGCGGATGGTTATCCGCGCAGTTGCCCCACCGGTACACCTGTTTTGGTGCAAGGGCAGCGTAGCAGTACGGTGGGCAGAGTCAGCATGGATATGCTGGCAGTCGATCTGACCCATCTGCCGCAGGCCGGAATGGGTAGTAAGGTCACCTTGTGGGGGCGCGCCGCCTCTGGTGCCATCTTGGCGATTGACGAAGTGGCTACCAGCGCAAAAACTGTGGGATACGAATTAATGTGTGCCTTGGCAAGCCGTGTGCCTGTTGTTGTGGAATAAGCATGGCCAAAGAAAAAACGATTTACACCTGCAACGAATGTGGTGGAACCAACCCCAAATGGTTGGGTAAATGCCCGCATTGCAACGCCTGGAATACCCTGGTGGAATCTGTCGCGAACAGTGACGCTCCGGCAAAGAACCGCTTTTCTGCTCTAGCGCCCACGGCAGAAGTAACCGTGCTGGGGGACATAGAAGCCGCAGATATAGAGCGCACGCCAACCGGTCATACCGAATTGGACAGAGTATTGGGTGGCGGCATGGTGGAAGGGGGCGTTGTGCTGATTGGAGGCGACCCCGGTATAGGTAAATCCACGCTGTTGCTGCAGGCACTTGATGCCTTGCAACGGCAAGGTAAAAACACGTTGTACATCACCGGCGAAGAAAGTGGCGCACAAGTGGCACTGCGTTCGCGCCGACTGGGGTTAGACCATTCCAAGGTGAACGTGCTGGCGGAAATTCAGCTCGAAAAAATATTGGCTACCCTGAATGCACTGCATCCGGATGTGGCGGTCATAGACTCTATACAAACGGTTTATTCAGAACAATTAACCTCGGCACCGGGGTCGGTTGCGCAGGTGCGCGAATGTGCGGCGCATCTTACTCGCGCCGCTAAATCCAGTGGAGTGAGTATGGTGCTGGTGGGTCACGTTACCAAAGAAGGCGCATTGGCCGGCCCGCGTGTGTTGGAGCATATGGTCGATACAGTGTTGTATTTTGAAGGCGATACGCACAGCCAGTTTCGCTTGGTGCGTGCCATAAAAAACCGTTTTGGCGCAGTCAATGAAATCGGCGTATTTGCCATGACCGAAAAAGGCCTGAAAGGTGTCAGCAACCCGAGCGCCATATTTCTAAGCCAGCACAGTGAGCCTGTGCCGGGCAGTTGTGTGTTGGTAACCCTAGAAGGCACGCGCCCGATGCTGGTGGAAATTCAAGCCCTGGTAGATAGCGGTGGCCCTAGTCCACGCCGTTTGAGTGTGGGCTTAGACCGTGACCGGTTAGCGATGATGTTGGCGGTATTGCATCGCCATGCCGGGGTAGCATGCATGGATCAGGATGTGTTTGTTAATGCAGTGGGTGGTGTACGTATTACCGAACCTGCGGCCGACTTGGCGGTGATGTTGGCCATTGCCTCCAGCTTACGAAACAAATCTTTGCCAAAAGGATTTCTGGCATTTGGCGAGGTGGGCTTGGCGGGTGAAGTGCGACCCGCCCCAAGGGGGCAGGAGCGTTTGCGCGAGGCTGCAAAATTAGGGTTCTCAATTGCTATTGTTCCCAAGGCCAATGCACCTAAAAGACCTATAGAAGGTATGGAAATACATGCCGTAGAACGTATAGAAGAGGCGTTGAACCTCGCTAGAGGGTTATAAAAGCAGTAGAAAGCCACAAAAAAACCGGCATATCAGGGTATTGGAGTATTGCATCCTGCTGTGACACTGCTATGGTTAACGCTCTTTCAATGTTTGGATGCGATATGAAGTTGTCGAATTTATCTTTAGGTGCAAAAATGTGGCTAGCAATGGCCATTGTGATTGGCGTTTTACTCATAACAGTTGCTCTATCAACGCAACGCAGCATGACGCTGACGGCAGAGCAGGACTCAGTTACAACCCAGAATATCCACAAAATTGCGGAAATTAGTCGCTGGGTAGGATTGGAGCAGATTAACCTCACCCGTGCTACGGCAGCCCTTGCCAGTGCGGATCCTGCGGTAGAAGCCATTTACAAAGAGCGCATCGCTGCCACCCAGAAAGAAATCATTACCATACAGCAAACCGTGCAAAGTATGGGTCTTTCTGCGGAATCGCAAGCACTGAAATCACGCATCTCTGATGAGCACCGTGGTGTTATTGCAGCATTAGAAAAAACCGAAATGACCAAATCCATGGGCAACCAGGAGGCGGCATTCGTTATGGTCAATACGTCGCTGGTGCCAGCGGCTGATCGTTACCTGAAAAGTTTGCAGGAGCTTGCTGCGTTACAGGTTAAGGGGTTTGATCAGGTACAGCTTGAATTTGCAGAGCAGCGTCAAAGAAATGCTTGGTTTGCACAAGGCATGGGAGTTGTACTGGTGTTGCTGCTGATTGGTGGGACATTCGTTTTAATTCAGGAAATACGTAAGCCACTGAGAGATGCCATTAGTGTGGCGGAAACTATTGCCAATGGTGATTTAACTGTGCGTGTGGATGTGGGTCGAGGTGACGAATTTGGCGAAATGATGCGTGCTATTGCCCACATGCAAGGTCAATTGGTGCACTTGGTGTCGGATGTGCGTAAAGGTACCACCAACATTGAAATTGCAAGCGAAGAAATTGCTTCTGGCAACAACGACTTGTCGGCACGAACCGAACAAGCTTCCTCCAACCTGCAAATGACAGCCTCCAGCATGGATGCGCTCACCTCAACCGTTAAGCAGTCTGCTGAATCTGCGCGTCAGGCCAACCGATTGGCAGACTCTGCTACCCATGTGGCACAACGCGGGGGAGAAGTAGTCAACCAGGTGGTGGCTACCATGAACGATATTAATAACAGTTCGCGCAAAATTTCTGACATTATTAGCGTCATTGATGGCATTGCGTTCCAAACCAATATTTTGGCATTGAACGCTGCCGTAGAAGCTGCCCGTGCTGGAGAGCAAGGCCGTGGTTTTGCTGTGGTTGCAAGTGAGGTGCGCTCATTGGCGGGTCGTTCTGCAGATGCAGCCAAAGAAATTAAAACCCTGATTAACAACAGCGTTGAAAAAGTAGAGGGCGGTTCGCAACTGGTGGCCCAAGCGGGTCAAACCATGAGCGAAATTGTTTCCTCGGTACAACGTGTAACTGACATTATTGGCGAAATCACAGCGGCATCTGCAGAGCAGGCCGAAGGTATTGCACA
>CALPVM020000117.1 GCA_943327015.2 Akkermansia muciniphila | reverse complement strand
GCCAGCGAAAAAATTGGTACGCTTTACCGTCTACTCCACGCCAACGACCTGCAAGGCCTGAAAAACCTGTTCCATGCCTTTTACGCCACTATTCCGCACCAGTGGTACACCAACAGCACGGTTGCCCAGTACGAGGGCTACTACGCGAGTATTTTTTACAGCTATTTTGCGTCCCTAGGCCTAGACATCACTCTGGAAGACACCACAAACCACGGCCGCATGGACATGACCGTCAAGTTTGAAGGCCGCGTATATATTTTCGAATTCAAGGTAGTGGAGCTGGTGCCCGAAGGGCGGGCGCTGCAGCAAATCAAAGATAAACACTACGCTGACAAATACAAAGCCAGTGGACAGCCCATTTACCAAATTGGCGTGGAATTTAGCAAGGACATGCGCAATATTGTGGGTTTTGAGGTGGAGCAGGTTTGAAAAATCGCGCATAAACAGAGAAAACGATAATGTTTTTTCAACAAATCATCGCCAAATCAACATCATTTGCTATTATGCTACGCGCTGTATGCGCCATCCACATATTACCATTACTAGCAACAACATTGACCTCAAAGCTCGACAAAAGAGCTTGATGCAGCTGTTCCTCGTGACCAGCCCCACCACGCAAAGTCCATCGCGAGATTCTAGTCCTGTCTTAAGCCTTTTTAAGAGCTTTTTATACAGTAACTACATCCTCGCCTCTTTGTTATTTTTCTGGGCTCTTACAGCCCAAGCTCAAATCGCGGCTGGGTTTTCAGAGAGAAAAATCGGACTTGATATTGCCATCTTTGAAGATATCAACGGGCAATTAACTTTCAATCAAATCAGCGCGCCGGATTCTGCTGCAAAGTTTGTTCCATCTACCAAAGTCAGTCCCAGTTTTGGCTATACCGAAAGCGCCTTTTGGGCACGCTTTTCTTTGAACGACTTACGGCCAAAAAACAATGCCCATACGCTTGGCCCGCTGTACCTGACCCTGGCCTATGCCCAAACTGACTTTGCCGAGCTTTGGTGTACCGATGCTAGCGGTCAAATTGTGGTACAGCAACGCACCGGTGACCATGTGCCCCGTGCTGAATGGCCTACCAGTTACCGGGAACCAGCTTTTAAAATTTTCCCAACTGCACAGACTTGCTGGCTTCGAGTGCTGTCTAGTGCCTCCATGCAGTTTCCACTAACACTTTATAGCGAAGCTGCATTTACAGAAATGCGTCTATCAGACAACACGTTACAGGCTCTTTACTTTGGAGCACTGCTGGTAATGCTGATTTACAACGGCTTAATAGCTACAACTACCCGCTCAGCAGCGTACTTGAGTTATTCACTTTTCTTAATGAGCTTTGGTTTTGTGCAGTGCGCGCTAAGCGGATTAGGTTATTCATTGTTATGGATAGACAAAATCGGTTTTGCTGATTCCATTTTACCCTTTTTAATTTCATGTACCGGCATAACTTCATTGCTTTTTACATCAAAATTACTTGATTTACAAACCACCTCGCCACATTGGTATAAATCCAGCACAGTTCTGATATTTCTATTTATTGCTACTTTGTTTATACCTTGGCTACTTAAATATTCAACATCAATTAAAACTGTTTTTTCATTGGCGATTTTTTGGGCAATTATTCTAATTGGCTCTGGCGTGTATTTTTCCTTACAGAGAGTACGAATTGCCTACATTTATCTCGCTGCTTGGTTCGTTTTTATATTAGGCACTTTAATTAGAATGGGCGTCAATCTGAGCTGGATAACAAATAATGGTTTTACTATTAATGCTCCCCAAATAGGTTCCGCCATTGAGTTTATCTTGCTTTCTTTTGCACTAGCAGACCGTATTAAAACCACACAAGCCAATCTATTAGAAGCGCAAAGAAAAATTGCAGAAGGTTTGCGACTTTCAGAACATGAATTGTCACGAAAAGTTAAGGAACGCACAGCCGAATTGGCATCTGCCAATAGCGAAATATTGCATGCCTATAACGTAGCAGACGATTTGCGTATAAAAGCGGAAGCAGCCAAAACCCAGGCCGAGCACTCCAAAGAACAAGCCCTTACCGCACAGCAACAGGCAGAAAGTCAACGACACGAGGCCGAATTGGCTCGGCAACAAACCGCCCAAGCCCTTGCCGACCTGCAATCCACCCAAACCCATCTGATTGCTGCCGAAAAAATGGCCTCTCTGGGTTTATTGGTAAGCAACGTGGCGCACGAAATAAACACACCCATCAGTGCCATACAGTCCAGCGGTATTACGGTGTCTGACTCGATGGAAGCCACACTGGCGCACATGCCCAAACTGCTGCAGGCTATCAGCCCGGAACACCGCGATTTGTTTTTAAACTTAATTAGCCAAACCCGAGGTACCGATTTCGCACTCAGTACCCGCGATGAACGCGCACTGACCAAAAAAGTCAATGCAGAACTGGAAGCCGCCGGTGTAGAAGGAGCCATTCGCAAGGCACGGCTCATTGTGAGATTACGAGCGTTTTCCAATACGCAAGATTATTTACCGCTGCTCACCAGCCCACATACAGACCTTATTTTGAGTGTCGCCACCGGGGTGGCGGACGTACTTTCCAGTACCAGTAATATCAATGTTGCGGCTGCCAAAATTGCCCGTTTGGTGGCTTCGCTCAAGGAGCTATCAGGCAACGACCGCACTACCTCGAAGTTTGAAAACCCGGTGTACCAAAGTATAGAAAAGGCCATTTGTGCACTAGAGAGCAAACTCCAAGATGTGGATATTGTACGTAACTACCAGGACGTTGCCCCGCTACGCTGCGACCCCGAGGCATTGCAGCAGGTGTGGATGCACATCATCATCAACGCGCTGTATGCCAGCAACCACCAAGGCGTTATCTTGATCGGTCTGCGGGCTTTTGATAACAACGTAGAGATCCGCATTGCCGACTTTGGCTGCGGCATTGCCCCGGACATTAAAGACCGGATTTATGAGCCCTTTTTTACCACCCGCACCTCCGGCGAAGGTGGTGGCATGGGCTTATCAATTGCCAAAAAGATTATTGAAACGCACAAAGGCAGGATTGAAGTGCTAACAGAAGTCGGCGCGGGTACTACATTTACTGTCATTCTGCCCTACACCACATAATGCAACCTTCGTAACCGAGGCTGGGGCTGTCCGGGCATTTTGCGGAGGTCAAGGAGGAGTCCGAAGGCCGGGGGACACGTAGCAAAATGCCAGCATATCCTCTGCCGTGGAAAGCAATCAAAGACTTAATTCAACCTACCCATCTAGTAATAAGGTTCTGACCCCAATTAACCCTTTAGCTTGGAACAATTCTTATGCAAGTCGCTATATTAGGCATCGGATTAATGGGGCACCCAATGGCTGCACGGCTTTGTGCTGCAGGTCATTCGGTCCATGTCTGGAACCGCACAGCCAGTAAAGCCCAGCCATTGGCTAGGCATGGCGCAATTGTTCACTCCACTGCTAGCGATGCAGTCCGTTCAGCTGAAATAACCATTACCATGCTAGAAGATGGCGGCGTAGTCGAGTCTGTTATATTCGAACAAGGTACGGACACAGCAATGTTTCGAGGTAGCTTGTGGATTGATATGTCGTCCATTACCCCCAGCCAAGCGCGTGACCATGCAAAGCGGATTGCCCAACGGGGTGTAGCATATTTGGACGCCCCAGTATCAGGCGGAACTTTGGGTGCAGAGCAAGGTAACTTGGCTATTATGGTAGGGGGCTCAGCGGCTGATCTGGAACGGGCACAAGAGGTGCTCCAGGTGCTGGGCAAAACCACTTTAGTGGGCCCTACCGGCTGTGGTCAACTGGCCAAACTGGCTAACCAGATGATTGTAGGTATTACCATCGGCGCTGTTGCCGAGGCACTGCTATTGTGTGAACGCGGTGGAGCCGACCCTGCCAAAGTGCGCGAGGCAATAACAGGTGGTTTTGCCGACAGCCGCATTTTGCAAGTCCATGGACAGCGCATGGTTGAGCGCGATTTTGCTCCCAAAGGGCGAATGACGGTGCAACGCAAAGACCTGCGTAACGCCTTGCAAACAGCACAGGAGTCAGGGTTTAATGCCCCAATTACCACGCTGCTGGAGCAACTCTACAGCCAAGCGATTGACCAAGGTTTTGTGAACCTTGATCAATCAGCCCTGTTTGCAGAACTGGCCCGCCGCAATGGCATGGCCTAAATACCGTTTTTAGTCAAAATTGCGCGCAGTGCGCTTTTTGGCATCACGGGGTGTAAACACCTTGCCACCGTTGCCGGGTTTAGCAAAACCGCTGGGCTTGCTCAGGGTAGGTTTACGCGGTGCAAAATCAGTACGTGGCGCATGAAAATCAGGCTTCGCGGCAAACTCACCACGACCCGCAGGACGGCCTTCTGAGCGATCATGAGAGCGCTCGTTCGAGCGTTCGCTAAAACGGTCGTTAAAACCGCCTTTACGCTCATAGCTAAAGCCTTCGCGTGCAGCACCGCTGAACTCACGGCTACCACCGGGTTTGCCGGCGAATCCACCACGCCCACCACCAAAACCACCCTCACGCGGTGCACCGAATTTACGATCGCGTGAATGGCCCTCAGAGCCGCCACGGCTGTTACGACCACCAAAATTGGAACCGGGACGCGATTCAGGCATGCGCTGCTTAGGCTCCATACCCGGCACAGTTTCGGCCTTAAACTGCTGACGGCTATAAGCCTCAATATCAAAAATCTTGCGGCGATCGCGGAATTCGGCAAACGTTACCGCAATACCATCGCGTCCGGCACGGCCAGTACGACCAATACGGTGCGTGTAGTCTTCGGCCTTCATGGGTAGGCCAAAGTTAAACACGTGGCTGATGGTAGGCACGTCAATACCACGCGCAGCCACATCGGTGGCCACCAGAATTTGCACTTGCCCTTGACGCAATGCCATCAAGCGGCGGTTACGCAAACCTTGGCTCAATGCACCATGCAAGGCCACGGCAGAAAAACCGTCTTGCTGTAAATCGTTGGCCAGGCCATCGCACTCAATTTGGGTGCTGGCAAACACAATTGCCTGATTAATAGTTGTGTCACGCAGCCAATGGTCTAACAATTGGCGCTTATGCTGGGCATTGTCTGCCCAGAACAGCACTTGTTTGATGTTGACGTGTTTCTCTTGTGGGCTATCAATCGTTACACGCTGTGGCTCACGCATCACACGTGCTGCCAATTGTTGAATGCGCGGTGCAAACGTAGCACTGAACATCATGGTTTGCTGGCGGTTGATGGTGAGTTGATTCACCTCAGCTAAGTCGTCTGAAAAACCCAGATCCAGCATACGGTCGGCTTCGTCCACTACCAAAAACTGCACTTGGTCCAGCTTGATTTGCATGGAACGTTGCAAGTCCAGCAAACGGCCGGGGGTAGCAACCACAAGATTGGCATTCTGCAACTTAGCAATTTGCAACTGGTAAGGCATGCCGCCCACAATATTGGCAATACGCAAACCACGGCAGTGCTTGACCAGGTCAATCGCATCGTTGGCAACCTGTTGTGCCAATTCGCGGGTGGGGCACAGAATCAAGGCGCCCGGCGTGGCTGCTTTAAAATTACGCGGATTGGTTGGGTCTTTGCGCTTAGAACGCTTGGGCGCTGGTAAACCTTGCGCGGCGGCATCGGCCACGGCCTTATCAAATTCGGCGCGCTCATTGTCAGCAGCTTGGGCTTGCTGAGCCAATAAAGTGTGCAGCACCGGCAGTAAAAATGCCGCAGTTTTTCCGCTGCCGGTTTGGCTGGAAACCATCAAATCAATGTACTGGTTTGCTTTAGCATTGGTTGCCGTTCCAGGCAAGGCAAGCGGAATGGTTTTTTGCTGAACTTGGGTAGGCTGGGTGTAACCCAAATCTTTCACAGCCTGCACCAGTTCAGGCGCCAAACCCAATTCTACAAAGCCGTTAGGCGTATCTACGTCTTCAGCATCATGCTGGGTATCCGCATGCACAGTGTCTGTATTGGAAGTAGTAAAGTTTTCTGCAGGCGCAAAGTCGCCCGCCACGTTAAAAGTGTCAGTCATAGTTTTCTTTCACGCGAGCGCCTCAAAATGCGAGGAAGCTCCGTTTACGGTTAAAAAACATCAACCATCAAACGAAACCTGCGCTTTGTAGCTTGGCGTTATGCCAGCGCTTGGGGCTCTTGTCTGTAAGCCCGGTGAATGAAGGGAGATGCACAAATGCGCCACTGGTTGCAGCGCAGCATTAGATTATGCCATGAATTCGGGTTTCTACCTAATCCAGCTTCAAAAAGTGGGTGCGGTAGTGCAGCATCTCATCAATCGACTCATGAATATCTGCCAAAGCGGTGTGCTTTTGCTGCTTTTTAAACGCCGAATACACAGATGGTTTCCAGCGCTTAGACAATTCTTTCAACGTACTCACATCAAGATTGCGGTAATGAAAAAACGCCTCCAGCTTGGGCATGTACTTGACCAAAAAGCGCCGATCCTGGCCGATTGAGTTACCGCACATGGGCGAAGTACCCTTGGGCACGTACTGCATCAAAAAGGCAATCAAAGCCTCTTCTGCTTGCGCCTCGGAAATCGTAGACTGACGCACTTTTTCGGTCAGGCCGCTTTTACCGTGGGTGCCTTTGTTCCAGGAGTCCATTTTGTCCAACTGTGCATCGGTCTGGTGAATGACAAACACCGGGCCTTCGGTGCGCGTGCCTAAGTTGGGGTCGGTCACAATCACGGCAATTTCGATAATACGGTCATCATCGGGCTCCAGGCCGGTCATTTCGCAGTCGAGCCAGACCAAGTTATTGTCAGATTTTGCCAGTGTGGGGGTGGGGGTGATTGTTTCAGTCATGGTACCTTTGTCGCTGATCGCCTAAACTACCGCATTATGCAAGAAATTATTTCCAACTCTCGTTCGTCTTTTTACATGACTGCTGCCTTTGCTGCTGCATTAACCCTGAATTTGCTGCTCAAATTCTGGCTAGCATCACGCCAAATGCGCCATGTAGCCCAGCACCGCAATGCCGTTCCATCGGCCTTTGCCGAACGCATTAGTCTTGCAGCACACCAAAAAGCCGCAGACTACACCATCGCCCAATCGCGTTTTGGCGTACTAGAGCTGGCCTGGGGTGCGCTGCTTATTTTGGCCTGGACCCTATTAGGTGGGCTATCCTTACTTAACCAGTGGCTAATGGGACTGATCGGCCCAGGCATTGGCCAACAAGTGGCATTACTGATTGCATTTGCTGCCATTGGTTCAATCATCG
>CALPVM020000116.1 GCA_943327015.2 Akkermansia muciniphila | reverse complement strand
GTAGCGACCATCGGCGGGAGCATTCAAACCAACAAAGGAACTCAAATGCTGGCCGCCAAAGGTCATCATCTCAGTTTTGGCCTTGGTGCCATCGGCCAGTACCACATCGCGCAATGAGCGTTCAATGCCCAATGTACCCGAGGCGCTGATAAAGTCTGCCAACTGGAAGGTAAACGCGGCAGACGCTTTCACCTGCACACCGCGTGCAGCATCAAAATCAAGCTTAACGGTTTGCGTACCATCGCCGGTGGCGACCTGCAGGGCTTTATCGCCCTTCAAATCGACCACGTTTTCAGCCTGATTGCCAGTGTTGATTTCAATCGCCATGGCGGAGGCATTGAGCGACATGAAGGGAATGCCCACTTCGGTAGCAGTCTCGGACGTGGCTTTTAAACTGAGCCAGCTGCGCGGAGCTGAGCGGCTGCCGGTGGCAGCAGTTTCGCGGTGCAAAGCCAAGCCGACATCAACTCCGGTCAAGGCGAATCCGGCTGCTGCCGTGCTGAGCTCTCCGGCATCGGCAAAATCGCCATCGTGGTTCAGGTCGTTCGGTCCGTTCAGTCCGACAAACGCATTCAAGTTGGCGCCACCCACCATCCAGCGTGTAGTGTTTGCGGTGCCGTCCTGCAGGGTCACGCTGCTAGACTGGTTGCGCAACACAAACGCACCGCTAACGGTCAAGAAATTAGCCGCCTGAATCTGCATGCCGACGTTGTAGTCGCGGTTCACACCAAAATAATCGGCATTGAAGAACATGCCCAGTTTATCGGCATCAGCCTTGCTATGCGCGCTGATCTGAATGTCTTCGGCCAAGGGGCGCTCAGTGGCTTCTATAGCCAGTTGGCTACCGGTCTGCGTGAGGGTAAACATGACGCTACCATCGCCAAAACCAAACAGGCCCGTGCCTTCGGTAAATTTACCCGATACAGTTCCGGCCTTGATGATATGGACCATATCCAGCAATTGCGGGGTGTAGCTTTCTTTGCGGGTTATGTCCAGTGCAGCACCATTGGCGAGTGTTAGGGTGCCAGTCACTTCCAACCTATCACCCGCATTAGAGCCAGTCATTTGCAAGGCCAGACGCTGACCTGCTGCAATGGTTTGGTTACCTTCTATGCGCAGCAAACCGGGGGCGGTGCCGCGTGCATAGGTTCCTGCCACCGATTGGCCGGTGGTATCGACCAGCATCAAGCCGTCGGCAGCGCGTACCAGCACATCGCCAGCAGTCGCAAGGCTCACAGTGGGCAGCAGGTTGACACTGCGACTTGCGCTCAGCGTGATGTTGCCTTTGTCTGCAGACACATTGCTGTGCAGCTTAAGCAGTGCATCGGTGCCCATGGCAGTTAAACGCACACTGCCCTGCCCTTGGGTTACGACTGCTGCATTCTCGGCTACAGTCAGGTTGCCTGCAAGCGTAGTGCTGCCCGCAGAAATATCAATATCGCCCTCAGTGCTGCGCACGCCCGACAAGGTGATGCTGGGCGCTGCGGTGTAACCCGCAGCACGCGCCACGCTATGGGTAAAGCTGTCGATCAACAGAGTATCGGTTTCCTGCAGGCGCAAGTCAAAACCACTGCGTGCGGTCAGGCGGTGTACCGCTAAGTCAAGGGCATTAACGGCACCAATGCTTTCTGCAGCATCCAGCAGCAAGAAGCTGGCTTGAACATCTGATGCGGTGCCATCGGTCGTGTCACCGTCCACAATGGAACCACCACGTGCAATCAGCCCCGCCTGCCCGTTCTGGTTTTGAATCTCAGACACCGTAATCGATTCACCCGCTGATACACGGATGCTGCTAAAGACAACGCTCTGCGAAGTCAGGCGCGTATCTTGCCCCATCATTACCGAACCGGCACCAGCCACCAGCTCAATGCTGGCGCCAGAGTTGACCACCGTAGGCGTATCCAGCGTCACCCGACCCAGCACCAGTCCACCCGTTTGGGTAGACAAACTCTCCAGCCGCTGCCAGGACAACAAACTCACCGCACCCGCGGCGGAGACTGTTCCCACGTTCGCGCCACTGCGTTGGGTCAGCAAGTCATTGTCGGATGCCAAGTACACATCACCGCCCGCCGCAATGCCGCTAGTGCTGATTTGCAGATGCGAAGCAGAAGACACAATCACATCACCCACAGCACTGGTGCTGGCCTCTGCGGCCAACGTGACGGTGCCGGTGGTACTGCGCAAGCGCAAGGCGTCATTGTCCTGGCCAATGCTGGCGCCACCGGCGCGCAATTGCACTTGGGTAGCGGTCAGATCAACCGCATTGCTACCGGCTACGCCACGGAGGGCACCGGACTGCGTTTCGAGCACGGTTTGTGCACTGGCACTACCCGTACCCACCTGGAGGCCAGCCAAGGCCAGATCGCCAGAAGATTCGCGCAGGAACAAACTGCCAGACACCTGACCTTGCACCGCGCCCGCACTGCCTTGCAGATCAATGACAAATGGCGTTGCACTGGAGCCAACACTGGCACCCATAAAGGTTTGCAATTCCAGCACTCCGGCTTGCAGTACCGCGCTGCCCAAGGTTTGAAGCTCTAGAGTAGAGTCCAACACCACGTTGGCCGCATTCAACTGCGCTGTACTGGCCAGCGTCAGGGCACCACCGGTACCTGCCGCGTCAATTTCGATCCGCCCGCTAGCACCTTCAGCACGGATGATGCCTGCCAAGGCTACGCCAGCCGATTGGCTGCGCAGTATCACATCGCCCGCAGTGCCACCGCTGGTGCCGGCTAACAAGCCTGTCACTTGCAATGCCGCTGTAGACAGATTGTCCAGCCAAACCTTGCCGCCGCCTATGACATTCAGGCTGGTAGTGGCAATGGTCAAACCGGCAAATGGCAACCCAACCAGCGCATTGGTAGCGGTGGGGTTGGCGGCAATATCGCCATCTACATCCAGATTCAGGCTGGCTGCTTGCAACGCTGCTGTAGCGCCCACGGCAGACAAGCCACGCAAGTCGCCCGCAACTTCAACAGTAGCAGTGCCGGTGGTACGTACGCCTGAGCGTACATCCATATCGCCGGCCACCTTGATTTGTATTGTTCCATTGCCAAAATCAATAGCGGTACCACTACCACCAGTGACTGAGG
Organism: Akkermansia muciniphila; assembly: GCA_943327015.2. Lineage (GTDB taxonomy): Bacteria > Pseudomonadota > Gammaproteobacteria > Burkholderiales > Burkholderiaceae_C > Allorhodoferax. The sequence goes on along the minus strand of CALPVM020000116.1, from coordinate 4,157 downwards.
TATCCACAACCAGGCTGCCGCCTACTTCCAGATTGAGCGCCATATTGGCAGGCACACTGCCGATCATCCAGACATTGCCGGAGACTTTGAGGTTCAAGCTGCTCAGCGCAGCATCGCCGATGTTACCTAACACCACATCGCCAGTGACGGTGGTGTTGTGCAAGCTTGCCACGTTGGCAGCGGTAATGGTAGTGACACCCGTTGTCGGGAGTACGGTTGTGCCGGAGCGGGATTTATCATTGCTGTTAGCGCGTAACAAACCGCGCGCAGCAGTACTGATCAGGCCACCGGCCACCAAAGAAATTTCACCCACCAAGCCACTCAAGGCCACCAAGGTGCTGCCATCTGAGAGATTGAGCGCATCAAACGCCAGCAACTCCACGTTTTGGTTATTGGCGACTTTAAGTTTGGCCTGGCCTTGCAGGCTACCTTCTGTGGCAACACGCATGCCGCCCAAAGTAGCTTGCAACTCACCCAACAATAGGCCGGTATTCAAACCCCAACCATCGCGGTCACGCAGGTCAAGGTTGCCTTCGCCAGCAGTGGCGTCTAACCGGTCAGCTGCAATATCCATGGCAGCAACGGTGCCCTTGGCCTGAAGGTTCAATTGTCCCGCCACAATGGCAGGCTTGCGTGCTGCCATCAGCAGACCATCGGCCAAGGTAAGATTACCGCCCTGCACCAGCAGGCTCACCCGGCCTGCAGCCGCCACCGTGCCCAGCGCCAAACGCTCGGACAGGCTGCTAGCCCAATTACCCGCCAGCACGCGACCCAGTTGCAAGCGACCACCCGCTTCAACAGTGACAGCACCGCCATCGGTACGCAGTGTGGCATTGGAAGACATCAACACACTGCCCTGTGCCGCACGAATGGTAATGGCACCGCCACCCACAGCTTGCACATCGGCCTGAATCAGGTTGTCTGCAACGCCAGTGAGCTCGAGCGTAACGCCACCCGAACCCGCCAAAATACCCACTCCAGCCTCTAACATCGGCGACGCCAGTACATCCAGTGCCTGCGCTGTAATGGAGACTGCGCCCGATGCGCCAGTACGCACACCGGCACGCAGACCGTCCCATAACACGCCCCGGCTGGTCTGCCCGTTGCTGCTGACGCTGCGCATGGCAACATCGGTCAAGCCGCTGATTTGTACGCCGTCCTGCTCCTGTAGGCGAATATCGCCGGCAGTGGTTTCAGCAGCCAGATAAGCCACTTGGGTACGCAGCGCTGTGCTGGAACCAATTCCGCTACCAGCACGCAAGGCTAGCTGGTAAGCCAATACCTGCGGCGCACTTGCTAACGTGCTGCTAGCGCTACGAATGGCCGCTTGCGCCAGTACAGCCACCGATCCGTTTTGGGCTTCTGCAGCGTCTGCTGTTTTGCGTGCATCCACTTGGCCTAACACGACATCGCCACCTTCAGCCTGCAATCGAATATTGCCACCGGCAGACTGGATACGTCCGGTCTGCGCCATGGTGACCGCACCGGCCTTGGCCATTACAGAAACATCACCACCCGCAGAATTAATAGTGGACGCACCCAGAGCGACAGCACCTGCTGCCGTCATACTGACAGCAGCGCCAGTGGATGTAACCTGCGCCGTATCAGCCAGCGTCAGATTTTGGCCTGCGCCTTCAACCGCCAACAACAGCGGCTCACCCTGAACGGCCACATTACCCTGCACCACCAAGGCACCACTGCTCATACGTACCACGGCACCGGCGTTACTACCCACGGTACCGGCCGTCAAACCAGTCAGGCTATGCGCAGTACGTGTAATTTCTCCACCTAACGTTGGATTACCCAAAGCGGTTTGTCCGATAGCACCAATACGCCCGATGTCGATGGACACGGCACCAATCGTTAATGCCCGGCTGGCCAGCACGCCGACATCACCACCGGCTTGTACCGCTATGCGGTCTACTGCAATCTCCAGCAGTTGCTGACGCCGCCCGAGTTGACCCACAGCACTGGCCACGTCTACCAGCAAATTACCCGCCAAAATATCATCGGCAGCATCCTGATCGGCCTGCACTACGCCCCCTTGGGACGAGAACAAAGCTACTGAACCACCGCCTGCGTCAATCTGATCCAGCACAATATTGCCGCCTGAGCGGATACGTACCTTGCCCTCTGGCTTGTCCACGCCAGTGCGCTTGGCCACCACCACTGAGGCACCTGCTGCCTGCAGGAAGCTACCGGTGCGGGCTTCTACATCGAGCGTACCACTGCGGTGCTCGAGTGTCTTGCCGGCGGACTGTATAACGTCATTGTCGGCCAGCAGTGTCATACTGCCCTCGCCCATGGTCAGGTTGCCCTGGAGCTTCAAACTGCCCTGCAACGATTCCATACGCAGCAGTGTGTACGGGTTGCCGGCAATTGTCAGGTCGGTATTGATCAGCAAGTCGCCACCGGATGCCAGCAGCATGCTGGCTTCGCTGTTGAACTGCAATTTATCAATCTGCAAATCATCGACATCATTGACAGAAATAATGCTGTTCAAGCGGGTGTGAGTCGTTACCTGCAGCGTATCGGCGTCCAAGCGCAACGCCGACAACAAGGTGCCCACATTGCGGTATTCATCCAGCTTACTGGCCTCACCAGCGGTCAGGCTGACCTGCTTGGCGCGCACGTGCACCTGATCGCGGTCTTCCAGACGGTCAGAGGCCAACAGACTACCGTTTTTGACCTCAATCGCTACATTGCCCTTGGATGACTCCACCGAGGACAAGAGCAAATTGTTGCTCCACTCCGACACATTCACATCGCCGAGCGCATACACCGTGAGCGTACCTTCGCGCCAGCCATCGGTGCTGGTCATTTTCTGGCCATAGGCACCGACATTGATGCTGAGCGCACCCGCATTGCTGCGCACTACGCCCCCCAAAGCACCGCTAGTGCCCTGCGCGTACAACAGCATATCGCCGGCACTGCGCAACACGGCCACGCCGCCATCGGTATCGATACGGTTGCTGCTACCTTGGGTCAAAATGGATCCTGCAGCTTCCAGTCGCATCCGTCCACCGGCAGTGATACCGCTAACTTCCAGATCTTTCAAGTCACGGATGCGCAAGTCTGCGGCGGTACTTAAAACCACGTCACCCGAACTGTTGACCGCAACCTCGCCGCTGGCGCTGATGTTCACATCGTCCCACACCTGCAGCACGATGCTGAGCAGTTCGTGGCGATTCTCAACCCACTGGCCGGTGCGCAACTGCTGCACGCCACTGGTCGAGGCCAACACATCCATGCCTGCTGGCACAGCTTCGTTCACACCCACCAAACGCCAGCCCGATTCCAGATAGTTTTCAGGCACGGACAAATCGGTGGTGGTGGTGTCACCCGTCCACTCGTAGCGCTGGTACTGCACCGACACAATATCGCGCGGAGATGCTTTGGACAGCACCTGCTGCACGGCAATGGTTTGTTGAGCCGCATTTTCAGCATTCACTACTGTCACCCGTTCGGTCGAACGCCCGACACCGCCCTCTGACGACTGCGACACCAAGGTAACGTTACGCCCTTGCACGTTAATGCGCTCGGGTGCATTGGTCACCGTGGTTCCACCCAAATCGCGGTGCGGGAAAATTGCCGCCAATAACTCTGGCGATACCGGATACCGTGCCTGTTCAGTTAAAGCATCGCCCGTTGCCAAACCGGCTGCACGCAATTGACCGTCCGAGAAACCGGCAGCGGTCATTTGCGCAACCACTTGCGCCGGGTCTACCGTGGTACGCTCAAACGAGGTATCCAAAATCGCACCATAGCGGGCTTCGAGTTTGACATCGGCATTCAGCGAACGTACCGATACCTGCTCACCCTTCCAGGCATCGGGCAGCATCAAACGCATATCACCCGCAGTTTCCTGCAGGCTAATAGAACCTTCGGCACGGGCAGCAACGCCACCACTACCCAGCACAGCACTGTCTACGCGGGCAAAGACAGAACCTTTACCGCCATCAAGCTGCACATTGGCACCAAAAATACGCGAGCTAAAGGTGGTACCTTGAATGCCATTCAGAGCATTGACGGTAATATTGCCTGCACTCAAAGGCTTGCTGTTGGCATCAAAAGTAGCTGCAACCAACTGGCCGATCTTGATCTGCGCCGAAGTTTTACCCACCGTCTGATTGACGGTGATGTTGCCACTCGACTGC
>CALPVM020000115.1 GCA_943327015.2 Akkermansia muciniphila | reverse complement strand
GTAGCTGCGTGCTTGCTACCCATCGCCACCATAGGCATTGCCAAAGCCAGCCGATCCAAACTACCACGCAAAGAAGGCGGCTACGACAATCATGCGCCCCGTGCTTGGGCAGCAAAACTGCAGGGCTGGCAGGGGCGTGCAGTTGCTGCACATGACAATGGCTTTGAAGCTCTGCCCCTTTTTATTGCTGCAGTCATCTTGGCACAACAAGCCCATGTTACCCAATCCACCATTGATGGTTTAGCCTTGGGCTTTATTGGCATCCGCGTTGCCTATATTGCGCTTTACCTACTTGACTACCCCTTGTTTCGCAGCGTAGTTTGGTTTTTAGGTATTGTTGCCTGTATCGCCCTGTTTGTAATTGCCGGATAAGGAATAAAAAATGCGTACTCCACCCAAAAAATATATCATTACTGCCGTTGCAGCTGCGGCTGTTGTAGTCACATTCTTGTGGCTGTCGAAAACCGACGAGTCCGACACAAACAGCTCTGCAACCAATAACAGCACATCTGAAAATGGATTGTTAAACCCCGCAGATGCATCAGAGGCAGAGCGGCTAGCAAGGTCCAATGGCAGCGCTTATGATTCATTGCGCATCGAAAAAAGCACCACCGCTGAAGATACTAAACGCCCGGTCGATCCGAGCATGGCTTTTGCTGCCATGGCTCAAGATTACAAACAACTCATCAAGTTCCCGCCCTACTCTATGCCATTGAGCGAGAATAACCATGACTTGCTCAACCCCTATGAGTTTGTGCCCACCAAACGTCCGATGGACAACGACAACAAGTTCAGCTTCGAGCTTAAAGTGTCGCGCTATGTGCTGTTTCATGGGTCACCCATTCCGATTAACTTAACGCTAACATCCAACCAAAACGAAGCACTGCCAGAAGTGCAAAGTTTAAAAGTCGATTTACTGAACGCGGGCACGTCGGTAGCAACAGTTCCCATGGCACTGACAACCAACGAGTCTAGAAAAAAGGTGTACACCGCCAACTATTTGCCCAGCACAGCAGAGGCAGCGCAGTGGAAACCCGAACTGTCTATCAGAGTTAATATCAAGTTGCAGGGTCGGCAGGAAACCGGGCTGGTGGAGTCGTTCCAGTACATACAACCAGTAGCTAAAGTCACAGGCATAGGGCCCGAAAAAGTTGAAGGACCTAACCTGTATATTCCATTTTTGATGGACACTAAACAGGCAGGACGTTACAAGGTAGAAGCCAATTTGTTTACAGCCAACGGCACACCGGTATCACACTTGGTTGGCCGCGCCAGCTTAGCTGCAGGTGCAGGCACCATGCCAATGCGGGTACACGTAGTCACTCTCAAAGAAAAGCAGGCGCCCGGCCCCTACATTCTGAAAGATATTTTGGTACAACGTTTGCCGGATGAGTTGGGTGGGGACGGTGCTTACGGTTCGTCCCCAGCCGATGCAGAATACAAAATCAAAGGGTTTCCTTTGGAGAAGTATTCAAATGAGAAGTTTACTGACCCTGTGTTGCAAGAAAAACTAAAATTCCTGGAGCAGCTGGCCCTGCCACCCCAGGAAAAAACCGAATAGGTTAAAACGAGAAGTACTGCTTGATGAGCTGTCCGGATGTCCGGCTCTCATCATTCGCAATACGGCGATAGTTGGTTTTAAACACCCACCAGCCACTGGTTGAAGAAGTTTCGGCAAAGTTACCATAAGCCCGGGTTACCAGCGTTTCGCGCGCTGCGGGGTCGAGACTACGTTGCACCTCAATCATCTCGCCGTGGTCTTCTTGGGTCATGATCCATGGATAGTGTGCTGCATAAAAACCCTTGGGTGCTGACACAGATGTCAGTTCGCCATTAGGTTTTGCGGTAGGCGAGCAGCTATCTACCGGAGTGGCAGAGTTAGAACCACAAGTAGAGTGCATAGCTACTACGGAATCGTCATTGCCTGGCAACAACAAGTTGCCTACAGCACCTTGAACACCGGCAGTGCCTTCACCCGCCAACATCAATGTGGGTGTGTAGGTAAACTGTGAACCATTGACTTGTCGTGCACGGGTAGGAACCAAATCGTTGGTTACACCAATAGAGTCTTGTCCGGCGCCGCAGTTAACGCCTTTAAAAATCCAGCCGGCAATGGTTTGGGTCAAAGAGTTAGTGCAACCTACACCAAACGCAACGTCGCGCACGATGGATGCCAATTCAGAACCGCCACCAGCGGAAGCCAAATGGATAACTACAGCCACCTTGTCGGAAATAATTTTGTAGTCGTAGCTTGAGCCTTTGCTGTCAATGGCGCTAGAAAGCAAATAATCGCCCACCAAACCACCGGTAGAGTGCGTAATCATGACGCACTTGTTAGCACACAAGCCTTTACCAATTTCAGCCTTGATGCGGTCTGCCAAACTACGCACCACGCCGTTGGTTAAACGGTCTTTGGACGACCAATGAAAACTCACTACACGGCCTTTATTACCTGGCAACAAGGTGTTTTTGTAGTAGTTCCAGTAGGCGGCGTCCAGCGGCTTCCAGTAGCTGTCAAAAGTGGGTTCGCCGTACTTAGGCATGGTCTTGTCAAACACCACTTCAGAGGTGTAACCACGGATCAAAATCACATCGACGTCATCGAGTGTTCTGGCATGTAATTGACTGGCAATGAGGGCTAAAAATAGCCCAAGCAAACTGACGATACGTTTCATGGCGTGCCTCTTTCAAAGGTTTAGTTATTAAAAAATTTACACTTCAAATCGTAATTGTGGTTTTTCAAAAGTCAATTAAGGGTTTTACTAGGTGCGTACTTTTTAGATGCACTTACCCAAATTGCAACTACACTCTGCAGGTCATGGCGATGTGCTCTATACCCACTTCATCAAACGCTTCGCCCTCTGGTGCAAAACCATATCGCGCATAAAAACCCTCTGCACTGCGTTGCGCGTGCAATAGCAACTGGCGGTCTTTACGCTCATGCGCTGCAGCCATCAACGCTTGTAACACCCTACGCCCAGCACCCGTACCGCGCAGCACACGCAATACCGCCATGCGGCCAATGCGACCTACTCCATCAGCGGACTGCAACAGACGTCCGGTTGCAATTGGTACACCTAAGCGATTAAAAACCACGGCATGCAGTGAAGTGGCATCTGCAGCATCCCATTCCTCGTCTGCAGGAATTTTTTGCTCTATCAAAAACACGTCCTCACGGACTGCGGATGCGTGCTCCTGCATTTGCTGCCATGTGCCCAGCTGCAGTTGCAGCATATCTTCGCCAGCTTCATAAGCTTGGATCGTCGCACGCAAGGTATCGGGCACCGGCTTTGGCGTTTGCTGCACAGCATCGGCAAAAACATAAACCAGCGTACAGCTCACCAAACGCTCTTGCCCGCGAAAAATAACACCTGTAAAAGTGATGGACGAAGTGCCAATGCGGCTGCAGCAAAGAGCAATATCCAAGGCATCATCCAGCCGTGCGGAGGCATGGAACTCCAGTTCTGCTTTTTTAACAAACATCTCACCGTGCAGAATTTGCATAGTAGCCTCGTAGGGCAACGCCAATGCCCGCCAATAGTCGGTCATGGCCGTATCAAAATACATGAGGTAATGTGGATTAAATACAATTTTTTGCATATCCACCTCGGCCCAACGCACCCTTAAGCGGTGAAAAAATCGAAACTGCGGTCTACTTGATAAACTCATGGGAATTGATGTCATTAAACGAACCAGCAATCTTACGCTGCTAAACCATGAAAATTTTTACCCGCGACATGCCGCCCCGCCAAATTTGGGCGTTAGAACAAGCTGGAATTCACCCTTTGCTGGCACGTTTGTATGCAGCGCGCGGTGTAAAAAATGTGGACGAACTGGACGATGGACTTGGCCGCTTGCTCCCTTTAAATAGTTTGCTAGGTGCCGACCAAGCCGCTGTTTTATTGGCCGATGCCATGGCGCAATCACTGCATTTATGCATAGTTGCTGACTACGATTGCGATGGTGCAACCGCCTGTGCCGTGGCCGTGCGGGGGCTCAAACTATTGGGCGCCCAACAAGTGAGCTATTTGGTGCCAGACCGTGTGATCGATGGCTACGGCTTAACACCCACCATTGCAGACCGGGTTAAACAACTGGGCGCAGACGTGCTGATTACCGTTGACAACGGCATTGCCAGTGCAGAAGGGGTAGACCATGCCAAAAATCTTGGCATGCAAGTGCTGATTACCGACCACCATCTGCCTGTAGCTGTTATTCCTGCTGCCGATGTGATTGTCAACCCCAACCAACTGGGCTGTACGTTCGAAAGCAAGTCGATGGCAGGAGTGGGTGTGATGTTTTATGTGCTGCTGGCTTTGCGTGCCGAATTGCGCAAGCGCGGCATTTTTACCGCAGCCAACCAACCCAAGCTAGACACTTTATTACCCTTGGTTGCTTTAGGTACGGTGGCCGACGTTGTACGTTTGGACGCTAACAACCGCCGACTGGTAGCACAGGGCTTAAAGCGTGTTCGCACAGGCGCCATGCCAGCAGGCATTGCCAGCCTGTTTACAGCGGCCGGACGCAATGCAGCGCACGCGACCACCTTTGATTTTGGCTTTGCACTCGGTCCGCGCATCAATGCTGCGGGGCGCTTGTCTGACATGACGCTCGGTATTGAATGCCTTATCACCAACGACCCCGCGCGCGCCGATGAATTAGCCCGCACGCTAGACAGCATCAACCGCGAACGCCGCCAAATTGAAGGCCATATGCGCGACCAAGCCCTGGAAATTGCAGAAACCCTGTTTGAAGAAGGCGAGCAGCCTCCACCGGCCATTTGCGTATTTGACCCCGACTTTCATGAAGGTGTAGTTGGCATTGTGGCGGCACGTGTTAAAGACAAACTGCATCGCCCTACGTTTGTATTTACTGCCAGCACAGCGCCCGGCAAAGAACATGAACTCAAAGGCTCTGGTCGCTCGATTCCGGGCTTTCATTTGCGCGATGCACTCGACCTGATAGCCAAACGCTACCCCGGGGTGCTACTACGCTTTGGCGGGCATGCCATGGCAGCAGGATGCACCATTGCTGAGGAGTATCTAGACACCTTTGAGCAAAGCCTGATGGAAATTGCTACCGAATGGCTGGATAGTTCAACCTTAAACCGCACCATCGAAACGGATGGCCCCTTGGCCCCCGAATACCGTCGGGTAGACCTGGTAGACACTTTGCACAAAGAAGTATGGGGCCAAGGTTTTAGTGCACCCACTTTCAGCGAAGAGGTAGAAGTACTGTCTCAACGGCTGGTCGGTGAAAAACACCTCTCGCTAAAACTCAAACACCAAGGCCAGCCCGTGGATGGCATCTGGTTTGGACACACGGATCCCCTGCCCGCCAGAGTAAAAATTGCCTTCCGGCTGGATGCCGAAGAATGGAATGGTGTGCGCCGGGTCAAGTTCATGATTGAAGGCGCAGAAGTCTAGCCGGGCTTTAGATCTTTACAATTCAGCTATGCACACCCATTTAACCGTTATTACTGGAGCATCCCGTGGCATGGGCTTGGCCATGGCACAACAACTGCTGTTACCGCAGTCCATGCTGTTGTGTATTTCACGCCAAACCAACACTCAGCTTGATGCTTTGGCATTGCAACAGGGTGCAAAACTTACCCAATGGAGCCTCGATTTAGCCCACAGCGTAAATGCGGCAAGTCAACTACGCTCATGGCTAGAGTCCGTGCCTGTAGACCACATTCAAAGCGCCACGCTCATTAACAACGCCTGTGTTATTCCGGATATTGTGCCGCTGCATGCTGCAGATCCCACCCATTTGGCGCATGCCCTGCGCGTTGGACTGGAAGCGCCCATGCTGCTAAGCGCTGCATTTTTACAAGCTACACGGCAATGGCCAGTACCTAAAAAAATACTTAACATCTCATCGGGTTTAGGGCGGCGCGCAATGGCTTCACAATCCGCCTATTGCGCGGTAAAAGCCGGGCTGGATCACTTTACGCGCTGCATGGCTTTAGATGAAGCCCTGCAACGCCACGGCGCCAAGGTCTGTGCGCTCGCTCCGGGCGTGATTGACACCGACATGCAAGTGCAACTGCGTCAAGCCGATGCTACCCAATTTCCGGATGTGCAAAGTTTTACTAACCTGCACGCCCAAGGCCAGCTCACCCCACCAGCAGAAGCGGCGCGGCGGGTACTGGCCTTTTTAAAGCGCCCGGATTTTGGCGACAACCCGGTCGCTGATGTTCGCAACTAATATCTAAAACCATTTTTTAACCCTGGAGTTTTTATATGACCCGTGAAGTTGTAGTCGTTAGCGCGGTACGCACCGCCATTGGTACTTTTGGCGGTAGCCTGAAAGACATTCCCCCCACCGAACTCGCCAGCTTGGTAGTCCGTGAATCCTTGGCACGAGCCAAGGTAGAAGGTACAGACGTAGGCCACGTGGTATTTGGCCATGTGGTTAATACCGAACCCAAAGACATGTATTTGTCGCGCGTAGCAGCCATCAACGGTGGTTGCCCCCAAGGCACACCGGCCATGAACGTTAACCGCCTATGCGGCTCTGGCCTGCAAGCCATTGTGACTGCCAGCCAAAGCATTTTGCTGGGCGATGCCGATGTGGCCATTGGTGGCGGAGCAGAAAACATGAGCCGGGCACCCTTTGCCTCCCTCAATACCCGTTGGGGAGCACGCATGGGCGACACCAAAATGGTGGACATGATGATTGGCGCACTGCACGACCCCTTTAAAACCATTCACATGGGCGTAACCGCTGAAAACATTGCCGCCAAATGGGGCATCAGCCGCGAAGAACAAGACGCCCTGGCCGTTGAAAGCCACAACCGCGCCCAGCGAGCCGTTGAAGCCGGATACTTTAAAGATCAAATCATGCCCGTGATGCTGAAAAGCAAAAAAGGCGATATAGCCTATGTGACGGATGAGCACGTTCGTGCCAACTGTGCATTGGCAGACATGGCCAAGCTCAAACCAGCCTTCCTGAAAGAAAATGGCACAGTGACTGCCGGCAACGCCTCGGGCATTAATGATGCCGCCGCAGCGGTGGTATTGATGGAACGCAGCGTCGCTGAAAAGCGCGGTCTCACACCCATGGCACGCTTGGTGGCCTACGCCCATGCAGGGGTAGACCCGCAATACATGGGCATCGGCCCGGTACCTGCCAGCCAACTAGCCCTGAAAAAAGCCGGACTCAGCGTGCAGGACCTGGACGTGATTGAAGCCAACGAAGCATTTGCGGCGCAAGCCTGTGCAGTGAGCCGTGATTTGGGACTTGACCCTGCC
>CALPVM020000114.1 GCA_943327015.2 Akkermansia muciniphila | reverse complement strand
GTTCAAAATGATTTGCACTCGTGGCTTTTAATGCAGTGCCATTTGGATCTGGATACAAACGCAATTTTTCGTCCACTGCATTACGTATGGCCTGCAGAACACGCTGTGAGGGCGGATACGCAGACTCATTGGTATTGAGTTTGATCCAGCCCTCCGTTAAAGGCTGCTCACCAGGCTCATAACCTTTAAGCTTATCGACTCCTTTACTCCAATAATGAGATGAAATAGTATTTTTCATCATGCTTCATTACCCGCCACAATGCTCATAACCGCCATTCGCACAGCAATGCCAAAGGTCACTTGCGGCAAAATCACGCTTTGCGGACCATCGACCACGGCAGAATCAATTTCCACCCCGCGGTTAATCGGGCCAGGGTGCATCACAATGGCATCGGGTTTGGCAAAACGCAGTTTCTCGGGCGTTAAGCCAAAGCTTTTGAAATACTCTTTACTGGAAGGTAGCAAAGCTCCATTCATACGCTCGTTTTGCAGGCGCAACATAATCACCACATCACAGTCTTTGATGCCTTGCTCAAGGTCATTAAAAACACGCACGCCCATCTGCGCCATATCACCGGGCACCAAGGTACGCGGGCCCACTACGCGCACTTCTGCACAACCCAAGGTGGTTAATGCATGAATATCAGAACGTGCTACACGCGAGTGCAGCACATCGCCCACAATCGCCACAGTCAGGTTAGAAAAATCGCCCTTGTAGTGGCGAATGGTGTACATATCCAGCAGCCCCTGCGTCGGGTGGGCATGGCGGCCATCGCCAGCGTTAATCACATGAACATGGGGTGCTACGTGCTGTGCAATCAGGTAAGGTGCGCCCGATTCGCTATGGCGTACTACAAACATGTCGGCGGCCATGGCGCTCAAGTTGGCAATCGTATCCAGCAGCGACTCCCCCTTAGAGGCTGAAGAACGCGCGATATCCAAATTAATAATGTCTGCCGACAAGCGCGTAGCGGCTATCTCAAACGTGGTGCGGGTGCGGGTAGAGTTTTCAAAAAACAGGTTAAAAACGCTCTTACCACGCAACAGTGGCACTTTTTTAACCTCACGGTCGTTGATGGACACAAAGTTACTCGCGGTGTCCAGAATATGGGTCAGAATACTTTTTGGTAAGCCTTCGACCGAGAGCAAATGCACCAGTTCGCCATTTTTGTTGAGCTGCGGATTGCGCTTGTACAACATCGCTTAACGCTCCTTGATATCAAAACTAAATACGCCCGCATCGCTGCGCGCCAATGCCAAAGTCTGGTTAGCAGCTAATGCAACGCGTGCTGCAGCAAAGTCAGCCTGCACCGGCAACTCGCGCCCGCCCCGGTCTACCAGAACAGCCAATTTGACGCTGGCCGGACGGCCATAATCAAACAGCTCATTCAACACTGCACGCAAGGTGCGCCCGGTGTAAAGCACATCGTCCAGCAACAGCACGTCGGCCCCAGTCACATCAAACGGGATATTCGTTTGCACGCTGCTGGACAAACCGCGGCGCGCATAATCGTCGCGGTGCATGGCCGACGAAATAGTGCCAGCCGCACCTTCCCGCTGCAAATCCTGCTGTAAGCGCTGCGCTAGCCAAGCTCCGCCGGAGGTAACACCCACCAAACGGGTGCTTGAAGTGCACAGGGTTTGCACACCATTAAGTAGTTCGCGGTACAGGGCTTCTGCATCCAGCATCAGGGTGCTCATGGCAGGCTCCTTAAAAATTGTTCCAGAATAATGCAGGCCGATTCGGCATCGGCATCCTTGGCGCCGCTGGCAAGTGCCTCGGTGGTGCTGTAACGCTCATCCACCTCAAATACGGTTAAGCCAAAACGCCCGTGCAATTGCCGACCAAACTTGCGCGCCAGCTTGGTGTTGTCATGCTCAGCCCCGTCAGGATGGAAGGGCACGCCAATGACTAGGGCGTCTGGCTTCCACTCTGCCAGACATTTGGCAATGGCCGCAAATTTGGCATCCCCTTGCGCTTGAATCGAGCCTTGGGGTTGGGCGGTGCGCATCAGCCGGTTGCCAACTGCTACGCCGGTGCGTTTAACACCAAAGTCAAATGCCATAAATGTGGAGAATTTTGCAGCATCACCCGTCATGCGTGCCCTGCCTGCGAGGAAATCATGTAAGCCTTCAAACCCAAAAGCGCCAGCGCACGGTCATAACGCTGCTCAATTGGCACGCCAAAAATTAAAGCATGGTCGGCATCTACCGTCAGCCAGCTGTTTTCTTTTAGCTCCGACTCCAGCTGACCCTCACCCCATGCAGAATAGCCTAACGACAAAAAAACCCGCTGCGGGCCTGCCCCCATGGCAATGGCTTCCAACACATCGCGTGAAGTGGTCATTTCCAACCCTCCCGCGATGGAGAGTGTGGAGGCATAGAGGGGCTCTTCCGGTTTATCTTCTGCCGCAAACAGAGGTTCATGCAGTACAAAACCACGATCCATTTGCACCGGGCCACCATTAAAAACAGGTTTACCACTCAAGTCACTGCGTCTGAGCGATAAATCGACCTTATCAAACAGACTATCAATGGTCATATTGCCCGGCTTGTTGATAATGAGACCCAACGCACCACGCTCACTGTGCTCGCACACATAAATTACACTTTTAGAAAAAAGCACGTCTACCAACCCTGGCATTGCAATCAAAAAATGATTGGTCAGATTAATAGGTGCAAAATCGGTAGTCATCTCTCTATTTTACCTTTGCCATGAACGCAACTATGAATTCAGGTCTTGTTTGGTTTCGTCGTGATTGTCGCACGCACGATAATGCTGCCTTACATCAAGCTTTAACACGATGCAAATCGGTATTTTGCGTTTTCATTTTTGACCGTAGCATACTCGACACTTTGCCGCATGCTGATCGGCGCGTTGAGTTTATTCGTGAATCTCTGGTTGAACTGGATGCGGCCTTGCGCCAACTCTCGGGCAAACCCGATGCAGGTTTGATAGTGCTGCACGACCATGCCGAGCAAGCCATTCCTGCACTCGCTGCACAACTGGGTGTCAATGCCGTATTTGCTGCGCGCGACTACGAGCCACAAGCCATAGAGCGTGATGCCAAGGTGCAACAGCAATTACAACAACTTGGCATGGAGTGGTGTGCCGTCAAAGACCACGTGATTTTTGAACAACGCGAAGTACTGACCCAAACCGGCAAACCCTATGGCGTGTTTACCCCCTATATGCGCGCTTGGATGGCAAAGGTAGCGTCACACCCCCCTGCCCTACTCGATTGCAGCACCCTAGGGCACAAGCTGGCAGAACGTCCACAACCCTTGCGCGAGCCCATTCCAACGCTGGCTGACATTGGCTTTAAAAACACCAATCTTAAGCAATTGTCTTTGCCCACTGGCATGGCTGGAGCACAGCGTTTGCTGGATGATTTTTGGCAGCGGATGGATGCCTACGACCAGACGCGCAATTTTCCGGCGGTCAAGGGCCCAAGCTACCTGAGTGTGCATTTACGTTTTGGCACAGTCTCGATTCGCCAATTGGTGCAACTGGCATTGCAACGCCAAGCAGCAGGCAGCCCAGGTGCATCCGTGTGGCTGGGGGAGCTGGTTTGGCGCGATTTCTACTTTCAGGTATTGGCGAATTTTCCGCAAGTGGCAACGCACTGCTTTAAAGCCGAGTATGACCTAATTCAATGGGAACATGGCGAGCACGCCGAGCGTCTGTTTCAGGCATGGTGCGAAGGCCGCACCGGCTATCCGCTGGTGGATGCGGCGATGCTGCAACTCAACCAAACCGGCTACATGCACAACCGTTTACGCATGGTGGCTGGCAGCTTTTTGGTCAAACACTTAGGCCTTGACTGGCGCTGGGGTGAGCGCTATTTTGCCGAACAGTTGAACGACTTTGACCTGAGCGCCAACAATGGTGGCTGGCAATGGGTAAGCTCTAGCGGCTGCGACGCACAGCCCTACTTTCGCATTTTTAACCCCATCAGCCAAAGCGAAAAATTTGATGCAGACGGCAAGTTCATTACACGCTATCTGCCGCAACTCAGTGGTTTAGGCGCGCGCAACATCCATGCACCATGGCAGGCAAAGCCCGTCGATTTACTGGCCAGCGGCTTGACATTGGGCAAGGATTATCCCCTGCCAATTGTGGAACATGCGGAGGCACGTGAACGAACACTGGCGCGCTATGCCTGTGTGCGTAAAGTACCGGTCTAAATTGCTCTAGGCCGGTTCTGCGACCGTGCAATAGTTGCGTACCAAGCCCAGCAGTTCTTCCTCCGAATACGGTTTGCCCAAATAATGGTCTACACCCAACTGGCGTGCGTGCTCGCGGTGTTTTTCAGCAATCCGCGAGGTAATCATAATGATAGGCAGGCTTTGGAAGTGTTTGTTGCCACGAATGTTACGTGCCAAGTCAAAACCATCCATGCGCGGCATTTCAATGTCCGAGAGCACCACCATGGGTAATTCGTCCTGCAGTTTTTCTAGGGCATCCAAACCATCGCTGGCCAACACCACACGGTAGCCTTCGCGCTTAAGCAGACGCTGAGTCACACGGCGCACAGTAATAGAGTCATCTACCACCATTACTAAGGGCAATCGTGCTGCAGCTACCGGTAACGGTGCGGCTACAGTGCCACCTTCTGCCACCACTTGCGCAGCTTCTGCAGTAGCGGCTTGCGCCAATGCACGCACGCGCTCGCCGTACACCGTACCTAAAGCTACCGGGTTGTAAATGAGCACAACCGCACCTGAGGCTAACACCGACATACCGGCCAAACCCGGCATACGCGCCAATTGTGGCCCCAAATTTTTAACCACCACCTCGCGGTTACCCAATACTTCGTCAATATGCACTGCCAAGCGCTGACCGGCGCTTCGGAACACTGCAACCGGCAAGGTTTTGCCCTGTGCCTCTGCGCTGCGCGACGAGATTTGCAGCAACGCACCCGCCCAGTAAAACGGCACGGGTGTTCCGCCGACATCAAACGTGTGGCTGGCGTAAGCTTCTTCCACGGATGCAATTGGTGCGCGCAATACGCGCTCCATCAAGTTGGCAGGCACACCTATCGTGAACTGCCCCATGCGCAGCATGACCACCTGCGTAACAGCCGTGGTTAAGGGCAAAATCAGCTTAAAGGTGGTACCCTGACCTAATTCGGTGGTGGTTTCAATACGGCCACCCAGCGCCTGCACTTCGGAACGCACCACATCCATACCTATGCCACGCCCAGAGAGCTCGGTGACTTTTTCGGCTGTAGAAAAACCCGGCATAAAAATCAGGTTAGCTGCGTCGCCGGCAGACAGTTCGTCGTCTTCGCTAATCAGACCATTGGCAAGCGCCTTGGCCCGGATTTTGTCCAGATGCAAGCCTCCACCGTCATCGCGGAAGGCCACATACACGTCGTTGCCTTCTTGGTGCACGTTGATCACAATATTGCCAGCAGCCGGTTTACCCGCACTTTGACGCTCAGCAGCAGACTCAATTCCATGCCCAACAGCATTACGCAGCAAGTGCTCAAAGGTGGGCGCCATGCGGTCCAGCACACCGCGGTCCATTTCGATATTGCCGCCAATAATGTCCAGCTTAACCTGCTTACCCACATCTTTACCAGCCTGGCGCACCACACCGTACAGACGGTCTGAGATAGCTTCAAACTCGACCATGCGCGTGCGCAATAAGTCGCGCTGGAGTTCGCGCGCCTGACGGCCTTGCGAGATCAGGTCTTCTTCTGCGCCCTCAATCGCACGCTGCAGGTTACGGTGCACAGTACCTACGTCATTGACCGACTCGGCCATCATACGGGTAAGTTCCTGGACACGGGTAAAGCGGTCAAATTCGAGCGGATCGAATACCTGCGAGGTTTCTTTGGTTTGCGCCAGACGCGATTGCATTTGCGATTCGGCCTGCAACTCCACATCGCGCAACTGTTGGCGCAAACGCTCCAAGTTACCTCCCAACTCGTTCATGGAAGATCGCAACTGCTTAACCCGCACATCCATGCGTGAGCGGGTAATCATGACCTCACCAGCCTGATTCACCAAGCGATCAAGCAATTGTGAACGCACCCGTACCGACTGCTGACCCGCTGAACGGGCGGCAGTTTGAACCGTGGCAGGGGCAAACATTTTGGCATCTAAACGTGTTCCCACTGCAGGCTGTGCAATGCTTTGTACTGCTTCTTGCACCGGCGAATCGGCTGCTTCTACGTCTGCCAGCTCCGCATCCGGCGCTGGCAGAATGGTGTGTTGCTCCGGCTCTTGACCAATGCTTGCGAACATTTCCTGCAGTGCATCAAAGCGAGTGAGCAAGGGTTCCAATTGCACCGACTGCAGCCCTGATGAACCAAGGTGTTCAATGGAGGACTCCAAGTGGTGCGCCATTTCTCCCATACGCATGGCACCAGCCAAACGGGCGCTTCCCTTGATGGTGTGCAGGTGACGCAAAATCTCGCCCCGGGCTTTCAAGTCATCAGGATGAGCGACCCACTGCCGTAATGCGGCACCCAGTTGCGGCATTAACTCTTCGGCCTCTTCTTGGAAGATGGGCAACAGATCGGGGTCGAGGTTGTCGACCGCGTCAATTTCATCGTCCTGTGCCTGCACCACATTCAACGGTGCAGCCATAATCGGAGTGGATGGCACCGCTGCATGATCCTGCTCTATTTGAGCAGACTCCTCGACAAGCTCTGGCGGTTGAACTGTTGCATCTTCGAGCATCGGCGCGGGAAACTCACTGGCAGTAATTGCATTGAGTGCCGCCACGATGGACTCGTCCGCGTCTTTCAAAAAGCCTGCAGCAAATTGGTGTAACAAACGACGGATGTCGTCAGCCGCATTGTTAAACACGCGCGCAATTTTGGACGTGTAATAGTGGTGTAGTTTGACGTGCTCAAGCGCATGTTCCAGCGCTCTCGCCTCGGTAAACAATGCATTAAATCCGACCGTGGACGAGCTACCTGACAAAGAATGTGCCAACGCAATGACCGAATCTGGCAAGTGCTGTGGCAACTCCAACGACCACTCGTTCAACTCCATCTGCAATTGTCGCGACCACTCGTCAGCTTCATTCAGATAAATGTTGTAAAGCGGAATGCTCAAACGCAAATCACCAATGACTTTGGTACCTTCGTCATCTTCGTCTGGCAGCACCAATTGCAAATCTGGCTCTGGCTCTGGCTCTGGCTCTGGCTCTGGCTCTGGCTCTGGCTCTGGCTCTGGCTCTGGCTCTGGCTCTGGCTCTGGCTCTGGCTCTGGCTCTGGCTCTGGCTCTGGCTCTGGCTCT
>CALPVM020000113.1 GCA_943327015.2 Akkermansia muciniphila | reverse complement strand
GTTGTTGGCGTTGGATGCAGCTTCGTGCCACGTTACCAGTGTGCGTAACTGAGAAGCGGAACTGCTGGCTTGCAGCGTAACGTTAGGCTGGCTTGCGTACTGCAGTGGGGAGCTGATGACGCTGCCGGCCTCGCCTTCAGCGCCTGCTGCTTTAGAGAAGCCGGGCTGTGCGTAGGGAAAATGCTGCATCACAATACAAGGGGTAGGGGTGGCTGCGTTGCAAGACGATTCTTGGTAGACCAATACTGCAGTGCCGTCTTGAATAGCCATATGTGGTTGCGATGCGCTGGGGGCATTTGCGGAGGTGGCGTTGTTATTGCTAGCCTGTGCCAGGTTGTTGCGTAGGCTGGCAAGGTCCCATTGTGGGCTGTGGGTGTACCAGATATTGCTGCCTGCGCCTGACGTGTCTTCTACCCACGCAATGCCCAGCCCGCCATCCGATGCGTTGGTGGCTGCGACTAGTTGGCTTGCATGGCGCTGACCAGTGCTGAGCTGGGTGCTGCTCCATTGCTGGAGTTGTGCGTTGTCAGGCGTGGCTGCCCATACGCATTCCAGTGCTTGTGTGGTAGTGGGTGGGGTGTTGGACGGGCAGTAGGGGCTGGTCCATGTCACCATGAGCTTGGGGCCGCTGGTGCCGGACAGGGCTACCAGTTTGGGCTGTAGCCCCTCAGTTGCCTGCCCGGCAGCGTCTTTAGACAGTAGTACTGGAGCCGACCAGCTGGTGCCTTCATCCAGCGAGTACTTGACAACCACACGGTTGCGCTGGCTGGTCTGCTCTAGCTCGGTGTAGGCCACCAACCATGCTTTTTTTAACAGATTGCCATCCTGGTATGCCAGACGCACCATGCTTGCGTTGCTAACTTGGGCCGCGCCTTGGGTGACGTTGCTGCTGCTGGAAAGCGAGAGCACATTGGCTGCGATGGCAAGGGTGTAGACAATGGCTGTGGCCAGCGCTACGATACCCCTGCGGTAGTTAAACAAAAAATCCATACATCCCTCTTGACGTTTGATGCAGATCAGGGACTTTTGGTTTGCCAGCTTCCATCGGGTTGCCGGCACGCGGTGCCATTGATTTTTTCTTTTTTGCCCGACACTACGGCGTTAATGACGTAATCGCGGCACGGGCCACTGCTAGTGTTGTAGGTGCGCTCAGGCATTACCACGTACTCGTTGCCACTGTCTGGATTTTTCCAGCGGGCGGAGTTGCCGGTTTTGGTGCTTTCTAGTGCTTCTACAGTTTTAAGCCGGTCGACGTCGGCCATGGATTTGCCAACAGAGCCACCAATGGCAGCCCCGGCAATGGTGCCTAAAATAATAGCCGCCGTGCGGCCTTCGCCACCACCGATTTGCGAGCCCAAGGCTCCACCAAGCACGCCACCCATGACCATACCGGCCTGTTCTTTTTGGGTGGCAGTGGGGGTGGTGGTACAAGCAACTATGAGTACGCTACAGGCACTGATAGTCGCAATAAATTTGAATCGCAACATAATGACTCCCTTGCAAAAAGAGAGTCAATGTAGGCTCCGCCCGGCTGGCGGAGCTTGCGATAAATCAGCGCTTGGAAGACTTGCCGGTTTTAACGGGCAATAATTGACGGATCAGGTCTTCACAAGTTTGGGGTGACATATAGCGCGGCACCGGATAGCCAATGTGGGCCTCCCAGCAGGCGGCCTTGGCCAGTGCTGGAATGTCTTGTTCGCGCAGCGCATCCAACTGGGTTGGGATGCCCATGGTGCGGTTCATGCTTTCTACAGCTTCGATAAATTTGTCGGCCAGTGCTTCTTGCGATTCACCCGCTTGCCCCAGTTTGGCGCGCACGGCTAGGTTGGCCAGTTTCTCTATCACATTAGGTTTGGAGAACTTGAGCACGTAGGGCAACAAAATGGCGTTGGCCAAGCCGTGCGGGGTGTGGTATTTGCCACCAAACTGGTGTGCAATGGCGTGAACGTAGCCCACATTGGCGCGGGTAAAAGCGAGGCCGGCATAGGTGGAAGCGAGCGCCATTTTTTCGCGGGCTTCGAGGTTTTTGCCATCTTTGAATGCGGTGAGCAGATTTTCAAAAATCATGCTAACCGCAGACAGTGCCAAGCCATCGGTGGTGGGGGTGCCCCATTGGCCGAGGTAGGCTTCTACGGCGTGGGTAAGGGCATCCATGCCGGTGGCAGCAGTAATAGCGGGTGGCAGACCGGTCATGAGCAAGGGGTCGAGTGCCGCCATTTTGGGTACCAGGCGTGAGTCGACAATTACTACTTTAGACTCGGTTGCAGGGTTAGAAATAACCGCAGCAACGGTGACCTCTGAGCCGGTGCCCGCGGTAGTTGGAACAGCGTAGATCGTGATCGGGTTTTTGAGCCCTCGAAAGTAGCCTGCTAACTGCAAAGGGCTTTTATTGTTAGCAACCGAAGCGGCTACCGCCTTGGCTGCATCCATCGAGGATCCGCCACCAAAAGCAATGATGGCGTCACAGCCGTGTTTTTTGTAGAAAGCAATGCATTTGTCTATAAGTGGAACGGGCGCATCGGCGGTGATTTCGTCAAACACCACATAGTTGGCTCCGTCGGCTTTCAGTGCATCGGTCATGCTTTGCATTAAGCCGAGTTTGGAAATAATGCTGTCGGTCACGATCAGCAGTTTTTTGTGACCAAAGCCTGCAACGGCGTGACCCAGACGCGCGCTGGAGCCGGGGCCAATCAAAAGCGTCGGCTGCGGGATGGGTATCAGTTTGGTAAAAAAACCGGCTCCGCGCATGATGTTGGAGAGTCCAACTGATAGAAAGGTGTCAGTCACAAAAGTAGGTAGCATGCAATAAACCTCTTAAAAAATGGGTAACGCGCATTATCGCCGTGAACCGTGCCTTTAGTTGTTGTGTGCAGATTTTGCCGCTTCAGCATCCTGTGCTTTTTTGGCAAACTCGGCACGCAGGGCGCGCAGTTTTTCGCGCGGGTCTTCTTTGATGGTGGCTTTGTCCAGCCCCATTTCGGCAATAAATCGGCTGGGTTGTGCGGCTACCAGTTCACGCCCTTTTTTGCGTTTGCGTGTCCAGCTCACGGCCAAGCTACGCTGGGCACGGGTAATGCCCACGTACATCAGGCGGCGCTCTTCTTGCAGGCGTAGTGCCATGTCTTCATTGGCGGCTTCATCGGCACGTTCCGAGCCGCCTAGGCTGTCGGCTCCATCGCTCATTTTGAACGGCAGCATGCCTTCCGTTACGCCTACTAACATGACATGCGGCCATTCCAAGCCCTTGGCGGCGTGTAGGGTGGATAGGGTAACTACATCCTGGTCTTTTTCGCGTTCGCTAATGGTTGAGAGCAGGGCAATGGTTTGCGAGACTTCGAGCAGGCTTTTGATTTCGCGCGTAGATATGCCCGCTGCATCGTCAATCTGACCGCCGCAGCGTTGCGCCATCCAATCGCAAAATTCGAGCACATTGGTCCAGCGTGCTGCTGCGACCTGTTCGCTGTCCTCGCTATCGTAGATGTGTTTTTCGTAGTCGATGTCTTTGAGCCAGTCGGTTAAAAATGTGCGGGCGTCTTCATGACCTTGGGTGTGACGCGCACGAAATTCGAGGTCGTTTACATAGCGGCCAAACTCATGCAAGCTGCCTAAGGCTTTGGCGCCCAGTGCCGATGCTAACGACGATGAAAACAGTGCCTCAAACAAGCTCAGTTTGTACTGGCTGGCATACACGCCCAGCGTGCCTAGCGTTTGATGGCCAATGCCGCGTTTGGGGGTGGTAACGGCACGCAAAAAAGCGGGGTCGTCGTCGTTATTGCTCCAAAGCCGAAACCAGGCACACAGGTCGCGAATTTCGGCACGGTCAAAAAAGCTTTGCCCGCCCGATACTTTGTACGGGATGTTGGCTTTACGTAGCGCTTTCTCAAAGGGTTTGGCTTGGTGGTTGGCACGGTACAGCACGGCAAAGTGCCTAAACTCTTTAAACTGTGCTCCACTTTGTGCCAGAGCACCTTCGGCGCGCAGGCTTTGGATGCGCGCCACGGCGCGCTCGGCTTCGTGTTCTTCGTTGTCGGCATCTACCACACGCACCGGTTCGCCTTCGCCCAGATCGCTCCACAGATTTTTAGGAAACAGCTTGGGGTTGGGTCCAATAACGTTGTTGGCAGCGCGCAATATGGCGCTGGTGGAGCGGTAGTTTTGCTCTAGTTTAATGACCTTGAGCGCCGGAAAATCAATCGGTAGTTTTTTCAGGTTGTCTAGTGTGGCACCACGCCAGCCGTAGATGGATTGGTCGTCATCGCCCACGGCGGTAAAGCGCGCATGGTCGGGTGCGTTACCACCGGTTAGCAGTTTTAGCAGTTCGTATTGGGTGGCGTTGGTGTCCTGGTATTCGTCCACCAGCACATGCCCCATTTTGGTCTGCCATTTTTCGCGCACTGCACAATGGTCGCGCAGTAGTTTAAGCGGTAGGCTGATGAGGTCGTCAAAGTCTACACTTTGGTACGCAATCAGGCGTTCCTCATAGCGTGCCATGATGGTGGCAGTAATGCGGGCGTTGTCATCTTCAGCCATTTCGAGCGCTTGGGCAGCGTTAAGCCCGGCACTTTTCCAGGCACTAATGGCCCATTGCCACTGTTTAGCCGTGGCCGCGTCGGTGGAGCCGCCCGCGTCTTTTAAAATGCTGGTTACATCATCGGTGTCCAAAATACTGAACTGCGGCTTCAAGCCCAATGCGGCGCCGTCTTCCCGCAATAACTTGACCCCTAAGGCGTGAAAAGTGCATATCAGCACGTCTTTAGCTGCTTTGCCAATCAGCCCTTTGGCACGTTCGCGCATTTCTGCTGCAGCCTTGTTGGTAAAAGTAATGGCAGCTACCCGTTGCGGGGCTACGCCGGTTTGAATCAAACGCGCTATTTTGTGGGTAATGACGCGGGTTTTGCCCGATCCGGCACCGGCCAATACGAGGCATGGGCCATGCAGGTAATTTACGGCCTCTTGCTGCGCAAGATTCAGGCCGTGGTTGGGCGGGTTGGACATATGCTTATAAAAATCTAAATAGTTTGTGGGTCTACATCAATGGCCCATCGAATCAGCCCCTTGCATTCGGGCAAGCTGCGGCAGCTATGCAGCACACTTTGCCAGCCAGCCAAAAACTGCTGCAAGGCTGGGCGGGACGAACTTTCTATCAGCATTTGGGCGCGTTCAATATTGGCAACCCGCTGCACTGTCATTGGCACGGCGGAGTAAAGTGTGATGCGGCTAAGCACATCGGCCCAGCCATCCCACTGGGGCATATCGGTGAGCGCGGTATTGCGTGCTGCATTTAATATCGCTTGCGCTGCTTCTTGCGTTTTGGCCTCGGCCCGCACCAGCGCTTGCGCGCTAAACGGGGGCATGCAGGCTTGGGAGCGCTCTTGCAGTTGTTGCTCTGCAAACGCAGTGTAGTCGTACTGCTTTAAGGCTGCGTACACAGGGTGGGCCGGCTGAAAGGTCTGTATCCACACCTCGCTGGCCTTGCCTAAGGCAGCATCGCGTCCGGCGCGCCCTGCGGCCTGCATCAGTAAACTGAACAGGCGTTCGGGCGCTCGAAAATCACTGGAAAACAGTGCACCATCGGGGTTGATGGCGGCCACCAGCGTAATGCGCCTGAAGTCGTGTCCCTTGGCAATCATTTGGGTGCCCACTAAAATATCCACTTCGCCCGAATGTACGGCTTCTAGTTGGCTTTCTAATGCACCTTTGAGGCGCGTGCTGTCGGCATCAATCCGTACGATGCGTAAGGGGCTTCCATCCGGGCGGCGTACCTCCACCAGCAGCTCGGCCAGATGTTCTTCCAGTTGTTCGGTGCCTCGACCGATGGGGGCAATGTCCAGATTGCCGCAGTCAGGACAAGCGCGCGGTACGCGCTCGGTAAAGCCGCAATGGTGGCAGCGCAGGGTGCGGTCAATTTTATGAAAAACACGAAACGCGCTGCAATGGGTGCATTGGCTTTTCCAGCCGCAATCAGCACAGTGTAAAACGGGGGCATAACCACGGCGGTTCAAAAAAACCATACACTGCTCTGAGCGCGCAACACGCTCCTTGATGGCTTCCAGCAACGGGGGCGAAATCACGGCGTGGCGTGGTTGGTGGTTCATGTCTACGCGCCGCACCAGCGGTAACACGACTTGCCCAACACGGCTGGGCATGTGCAGGCGCAGGTAGCGACCGCCCTCTATAGCAGGACGACTATGGTGCCAGCTCTCCAGCGATGGCGTGGCCGAGCCAAGGATGACTTTGGCCGATTCGATACGCCCCCGAAACACGGCTAAATCACGTGCCGAGTAGCGCGAACCATCGCCGCTTTTGTAGCTGGGGTCGTGTTCTTCATCCACCACAATAAGGCGCAGCTTGGGCATGGAGGCAAATACGGCCATGCGCGTGCCCAGCACAATGCGCGCCGAGCCGTTGTGGGCAGCCAGCCAGCTTTTGAGCCGTTGCGGGTTGGTCATGCCACTGTGCAGCGACACCACGGCATCTGCCCCAAAATGGGCCGAAAACCGCGCTTGAAAACGCTGTTCCAGCTGGGGTGTGAGGTTGATTTCCGGCACCATCACCAACGCTTGTGCATCGGGGTCTTGTGCCAGCAGGGTTTGCACTGCTTGCAAATAGACTTCTGTTTTGCCGCTGCCGGTAGCACCAAACAGCAAAAAGGGGCCTGGGTGGTTGGCAATCTGTTGCAGTGCCTGTGCTTGCTCTGGTGTGGTGGTGTGGTCTAAAGAGGCAGGGTTACCAGGATCTGATACGGGCTCAAGCGCTGATTTTTTGCGTTGCAGACGTCGCTGCATTTGCGTGGGAGAAAGCTCGCGCAGCTGGGGGGGCAGGGCAGCTAGCGCTACTTCACCCGCCGACCGTTTGTAGTACTGCGCCGTAAACTGCATTAAATGCTGCCACGCAGCGTTGAGTGGTGTTATGCCCTCTAGTACTCCGGCAATGGGGCGAATTTTGTCCGACTCCATCTCACCCGTTGCATCTGTGTTGGCGGGGTTCCAAACAATACCCAAAGTTTCGCGTTTACCTAAAGGGACGCGCACCAGCGTACCCGGCTCAAGTGCTGTCTCAGTGCGGTAGGTAAGTACCGAACCTAAACTGGCATGGGCCGGGGTATGAACAAGAATGCTGGTGTTAAGACCCATTGTTGTGGTTTGTCAAGTCGAATTTTGAAATATTTAAAGCGTCACTTGTGCGGTATTTTTGATGTGGACTGGTGAAAAATCGCCTAAGTGCTTGATTTGCAGGTGCTTTGCAAGTGATTCAGTTTTTCTGTGGATAACTTTGTTGATAGTTTG
>CALPVM020000112.1 GCA_943327015.2 Akkermansia muciniphila | reverse complement strand
GTACGTGCAGGCGTAGGCGTTGGTTTTATATCGAATTATTTGATTCGCACTGACCCGGAGGTGGTGCCGTTACTGCCCCATTACAAGGTTCCTGCTATGCCAATTTGGCTGGTGGTGCACCGTGAAATTCGTGGCAATATGCGTCTACGTAAGGTGTACGATTTTTTGGCAAAACAGTTGCCCGATAGTGCGATCTAAACTGTACTGGGCCGCGATGAGTATGGCTGTACCAGGTTTCATTGGGATGGCGCTTGGAGTTGTAGTGCTGGTTGTGGGTTTTATCTGGCGTAGTATGTCTCCTGGTAATCATCCAAATATCCATTAGGTCGCATGCAACTATGTCCGGTTGATCTGCAAATTAAAATTATGCAGTTGAGAGCTGTTATGCCTTAGTCCATTGGCATCTGGCTTTGCAAAGCTTGTCCGATCATGGTAAGAATGTACTCTGGTATTTCTTGGACAGTCTGATCAGAGATATTGAGATGATGCATACAGTTACTTCCCAATAAACTAGCCAGTCCATGCATCGTGGACCAAATGAATAATGCGTTTTGATTCACAAAAGCATTTGGCAAAGTCACGTTATGAATTCGGGCAAGCGCATTTCTGAGTGTGTCAAAAGCATGGGCAGCGTCGCGTACCAGTTCCGGGTGTTCAGCAGATTGTGGCCAAGGTGTGCTAAACATCAGTCGATACTCCAATGGATTCGCTAATGCAAAGCTAAGGTATTGGCGACCTAATGCTTCAAGTTCCTTTTGTGGATCCTGGTTACTTTCACGCTTTTCCAAATGGATAGTGAAGTTTCTAAAACACCTTCGCATGACCTCGGCTAGCAAGTGATCCCGGCTTGGGTAATGCCTGTAAGGGGCTTGATGGGAGACACCAAGACGACGCGCTACATCACGAAGACTGAGATGCTCCACGCCATGCGCAGCAATCGACTCACGCGCAGCATCAACGCAAGCATCTTTTAAGTCGATGCTTGGTAACAGCGCTGAGTTTTTTTGCGTTCTGGACATAAATAAGGATGTTCGGGTGGCATTCGGTTTCTCTAGTATATCTAGGCGTTGGAAAACTCACCTTTAGTTGACGGTGTCTACATGTTTGCTATACTGTTGACGCTGTCAACTTCTAGAGGCTTTTATGCAACTTCGTTCTCTTTCTCGTGGATTGGTTTTGTACCTGTTTGGGTTGGCACCATTGAGCCATTACGCCCATTCGACTCCAGTGCAGCCAGAAGTGGAACAGTGGTTGCAAGGTAAATATCTCTCAGAGCCAGCTCCGCAGCCCCAAGAAAAAAATAGCGAAGCATGGATCCTTTTTGCGAACGAACCACAATTGCAAACAATACTTAAGCAAGTGGAAAACTCCAACTTGGATGGAAAAATCGCTTGGGAACGGGTGCTTGAAGCTAGGGCAGGGTTGAAGCAACTACGCTCCAGAAAAATGCCACAGGCAGATGTGCAGCTATCGGCAAGCCAGGAGCGCACCGATTTAGCCAACCCCATCAAGCAGGGAATTCCTGATAAAAATGTCAACCGGGCTGCGTTACAACTGGGTTGGGAACTGGATATATGGGGAGCTGTTGATGCCGCAAGTCAAGCCGGTAATTTTGATGCATTGGCCGCAGAGGAAGGTTGGCAGGTTGCTCGCTGGACGGCGCAACACGAAGCCGCAAAAATGTATTTCATTTGGCAAGGCGCTCGTTTGCGGCAGCAATTATTAGAGCAGGTCTTGGTGGCTGACAGCCAAGCGCAGCGTGTCATCCTTCTTAGAAAAGAGTATGGTGCGGCTAGCGATATGGAAGTGGCAAACGCAGAGGTGGAGGTCAGCCACCGAGCCACTCAGTTAGAAGATTTAAAAGTGCTCGTGCGAGTGACAGAAAACGGTCTAGCCACTTTGCTGGGCGAGCGCCCCGGTAAGTTGATGGAGGCACTCCAAACCCAACGACCGGCACTGCCTGAAACACAGCCATTTCCCGTAGGGTTGCCAATAGATCTGATTCAGCGGCGCCCCGATTTGCGATCTGCACAATGGAGCCTGCAAGCCGAAACGCAGCGCCTACGCGGAGCAAACGCTGACCAATGGCCAAAGCTTTTTTTGGGTGCCACTTTGGGGACGCAAGATTTAACCATCAACCAATTAGCACTGGGCTCCGCTGGATTTAGCAATCTGGCACTCGCATTCACGATTCCGATCTTCAACTCGGGGCGACTCAAAGCGCAGGTAGAACAACAGTCGGCAAAACAACGCGCTGCAACACTGAAATATGAAAAAGCGGTTTTGCAGGCATTGCAAGATGTGGAGAATTCGCTCGTATCTTTTCAGCAGCAGCAAAAAAGAGTGGCACGCACACAGCAGTCGTTGGATGCTCGGGTACGCGCTTTAAAAAGCGCAAACGCATTGCACAAAGAAGGACAAATCGACCCATTGATGCGCAACGGATTGCAAAAGAGCGAACTGGCTGCACGGTTAGAAAACACTGAGGCGCAAATAGCTTTCACACTCAGCCAGTTGCAGTTGTACCAAGCCATCGGTGGCGGCTGGACATTTTCGAGCGCCAAACCCACAGAAAATTTTTCATTGAACAAAGCTCCATAACAGAGGAACACACCATGATAAACAATAAATATTGGATGGCGGCAGGAGCCGCAATTGTGATGACCCTGGCTGGGTGCACTTCCAAAGAACCAGCCAAACCCGTGGTGATGGCCGTCTACGTGACAGAGGCCAAGGCGGCCACTGGACAAGAATTGCGTACCTTTGCCGGAACCATCCAGCCGCGTAGTGAGAGTGAGCTGGGTTTTCGGGTGGGTGGATTGATAAAGTCTAGAAACGTAGAGGTAGGAAGCCGGGTGCGTGCTGGGGCGGTACTGGCATCTATAGAAGCCACTGATTACAACAATGCGATGATAATTGCAAAACAAAACCTGCTTGCTACCGAGTCAGAGGCAAAACAAAACCTGCAGGATGCGGAACGCCTTGAAAAATTAGCGGCAGAGGATGCGGTTGCCAAAGCCGATGCCGAACGGCAAAGAACACGGTCCGATACGGTGCAAGCTAGACTGATACAAGCCAAAAAGCAATTAGAAATTGAGGAAAACCGAACAGCCTACACCCAATTGACGGCACCCTTTGATGGTGTGGTCACTGCTATTCGGGCAGAAATCGGCCAAGTGGTCGCACAAGGAATGCCTATTGTGAGCTTGGCCCGCGCTGATGCGCTTGAAGTGGTGGCCGATGTTCCGGAGCAGGCGGTGGATAGCATCAAACAATGGCGCGCTACAGCGCAGCTCAATGAAACGACCGATACGACAGATAGCAATGTGAACGTGGTGAATTTGAAACTGCGTGAAGTATCGGCGGCTGCCAACCCTAACGCACGCACTTATCGGGTCAGGTATTCGATGATGAAGCCGCCCTCATCCTGGATGCTAGGGCGCTCGGTGACGTTGACATTGCAAACGGCTGCGAGTCATCCAGCGCAGCAGGAGGCACTGGTAGCACTCCCCGTGACCGCAACGGTGAATAACGGCCAAACAACCCAAGTCTGGGTGGTGGACGGCGACTCCGGCAAGCTCAGCGGACAAGCGGTTGCAATAAAAAAACAAACACAGCAAACCGTTTGGGTAACGGGTGTGGCTATCGGTGCCAAGGTGGTCAGTGCGGGGGCACAAAAACTCGATGCAGGTATGACGGTGCGTCCCATCCTGCGTACAGCAGATGCTGCTGAAGGCGGGGCCAAACTATGAAGAATAGCTTCAATCTCTCGGCATGGGCGGTGCAGCATCGACCTTTGGTTTTATTTATGCTGATTGTTTTGCTAGTTGGCGGTGTTTTTGCCTTTAGCAAATTGGCACGCTTAGAAGACCCGGTGTTTAACGTACCGACCATGACAGTGGTGGTGGCTTGGCCCGGAGCGACTGCCACAGAGGTGCAAGAGCAGGTTATCAACCGGATTGAGCGTGAGCTCCAAACCATTGACGGCGTGGATAGGGTTGGCAGCTTTTCAAGGCAGGGCTATGGTGGTATCAATTTCTTTATCAAAGGTGGTACCCCTGCCAAAGAACTGGAACAGGCTTGGTATTTGGCACGAAAAAAGGTAGGCGATATTAAAGATACGCTACCTAGTGGTATTCGGGGCCCCTACTTTAACGATCAATTCAGCGATGTGATTAGCGTGATGTATACCGTAGAGGCGCCGGATTTGTCATGGCCGGAACTGCACGATGTTGCGGAGGACATCAAGCGTCAATCGCAAACTGTTGATGGACTGAAGCAGGTAGAAGTGTTGGGTAAACAGAGTGAACGCATCTGGGTAGAGTTCCGTTCAAGCCGCCTTGTCTCTTTGGGAATAACACCACAGCAACTGATGCAGGCAGTCTCCGCACAGGGCCAGCTCACACCAGCAGGAGCGGTCGAGGGGACAGTGGATCGGGTGTTTGTACGGGCTGACCAGCCCATGATGACCGTCGCTGATGTAGCCGCCATCCCGCTCAATTTTGGCGGGCGTGTAGTACGCTTGGATCAGGTGGCAAACATTCGAAGCGGTACCGAAGAACCTGCTACCTATACGGTGCGGCACCAAGGGCAACCGGTACTGATGCTGGCCTATACTTTTTCTAAAAAAGGCAATATTTTGACAATAGGGGAATCGTTGGATCAGCGTATGCAAGCGATCCAATCGGCGTTGCCGTTAGGCGTTCAATTACACAAAGTGGCAGACCAACCCAAAGTGGTAGAAGCATCGATTTGGGAGTTTGAAAAGGCGTTTCTCGAAGCATTGGTGATTGTTCTGGCCGTGTGCTTTGTGTTTTTAGGCTGGCGTACCGGCATCGTGGTCGCGGCCTCGGTGCCGTTGGTCTTGGCAATGGTAGCCATAGTGATGTGGGCCATGGGCTGGGCGCTGGATCGCATCTCACTCGGGGCATTGATTATTGCGTTGGGGTTGTTGGTGGATGATGCCATCATTGCCGTCGAAATGATGGTGGTAAAAATTGAGCAGGGTTGGGACCGGGTCGAAGCGGCTACGTTTGCATGGACTTCGACCGCATTTCCTATGCTTACCGGCACCTTGGTTACGTTGGCCGGTTTCATGCCGGTGGGTTTTGCAAAGTCTATTTCAGGTGAGTATGCCGGTGGTATTTTTTGGGTGGTGGGGCTGGCACTCATTGCCTCTTGGATTGTGGCTGTGGTGTTCACCCCTTATTTAGGGGTTAAGTTATTGCCTGCCACCATGCAAGCGCATGGCGACCCGTATGACCGACCCATTTATACCCGTTTACGAAAGTGGGTGTCGTGGTGCGTCCGTCGTTGGCAGTGGGTTTTGGCGGGTACCGTGTTATTGTTTGTGTTGGCGGTAGCCGGTATGGGGGCGGTGCAGCAGCAGTTTTTTCCAACAGCATCACGCCTGGAGTTGATAGTGGACTTACGGCTGCGCGAAGGCTCTAGCTTTGCGGCAACGCAAAACCAGGTCAAGCGTCTGGAAGAAATTCTGGCCAAAGATTCGCAGGTCAGTCAGTTCACGGCTTACACCGGAGCCGGAGCGCCCCGCTTTTTTCTCTCAATAAGCGCTGATTTGCCCAACCCAGCGTTTGCACAAATTGTGATTCAAACCGCAAGCATTAAAGACCGGGAAGAGGTGCGAAAACGATTGATGCAGCTCTTTGCTGAAGGGGAAGTTTTTCCTGATTTGCGTGGGCGCGTCAGTCGATTTGAATTTGGTCCGCCGGTTGGATTTCCGGTTCAGTTTAGAGTCGTCGGGCCCGATGCCGCCGAGTTGCGTCGTATCGCAGGGCAGGTGCGGGATGTGGTGAGAAACAGTCCGTTGGTGCGCGATACCCAGATAGACTGGGGCGAGCAGGTGCGCTCTGTGGGCTTAGACATCGACGAGGCCAAGGCCAGTGCGCTGGGATTCACACGGTCAGAGATTGCCGCTCAAATGCAAACCATTGTGAGTGGTATTCCAGCGCTGCAAATCAACCGTGGCGAGGAGCGGATTGATGTGGTGGTACGCGCAACCGCCACTGAGCGCCATGCACTGGAACAGTTGCAAGATGTAGTGATTTTTTCCCGTACCGGTGCTGCCGTGCCGCTTTCGCAATTGGCACGTATAGTCCCTCAATTTGAGGAGCCGGTATTATGGCGGCGCGACCGACAATTGACCATCACGGTGCGCAGTGACGTTCAGGATGGTATCCAAGGACCCTATGCCTCACAGCAGATTTACCCTACTCTGAAGCCTTTGATTGAATCGCTTCCCGTGGGCTATCGCATTGAAATCGGTGGCGCGATTGAAGAGAGCAACAAAAGCAACAAGGCGCTCTTTGCCGTGTTTCCGCTCATGTTTGTAGTGACGCTATTTATATTGATGGTGCAGCTACAAAGTTTTTCTCGTCTTTTTATGGTTTTTTCAACCGCACCGCTTGGCATCATTGGGGTGGTGCCGGCACTACTCATTTTTAATGCGCCGTTTGGGTTTGTGGCATTGATGGGTGTGATTGCACTCGGCGGAATGGTAATGCGCAATGCAGTGATTCTGGTTGACCAGATTGACCATGACATTGCATCCGGGCTGCCATTGCAGCAAGCAGTGGTCGAGGCGACCGTCCGTCGATCGCGCCCGGTGGTGCTGACAGCAGCAGCGGCGGTTCTAGCGATGATTCCGTTATCCTCCAGCGTATTCTGGGGGCCGATGGCAATAGCGATTATGGGTGGATTGGTGGGGGCAACTGCGCTTACGCTGGTTTTTGTGCCGGCGTTGTATGTGGGGTGTGTTGGTTCAAAAAATAATTAATTTGCCCATGAGGATGTTAGCCTTATTCTAACCTTGTAATTTTAACTCATGACGTTAAAATTACAAGGATGATTAACCGAAAATTCGAATCTCTTGTTCTGCAAAAACTGCAACGAACGCCTGCAGTGGTGTTACTCGGGCCACGGCAGATTGGTAAAACAACTTTGGCACGGACTATTGCGCATCGCTGGCCGGGGGGCAGTGTGTATCTCGATTTAGAACGGCCGGCCGACCGATTGCGACTGGAGGATGCCGATGCGTATTTGCGTGCGCAAAAGGGCAAATTGGTCATTTTGGATGAAATTCATCGCTTGCCACGGGTGTTTGAAATATTGCGAGGCATTATTGACGAAAACCGTCAAAGTGGCTTGCGTACAGGGCAATTTTTGCTGCTGGGTTCGGCGTCGTTGGATTTAATGCGTCAATCAAGTGAAAGTTTGGCGGGACGCGTCAGCTATCTGGATATGCACGGCGTAAATGCATGGGAAGCATATGATGCACACATTGATCTGCAAACCTTGTGGTTGCG
>CALPVM020000111.1 GCA_943327015.2 Akkermansia muciniphila | reverse complement strand
CTGAGGCGTCATTCCGCCAATAGCCAGCAGAATGCGCTGTGGGTAGCTTTCAGGGTGGGCGGGTGAAGTCATTCTATTTGTCTATAAGCAGTGTTGTTCCCCAATTATCCACAAGGATGAAGTGGCTTTGAGTGTTTTGCCGAATAAATTCTGTGGCAATGGTCTGTGATGCCTGGCTGCACGCTGAAGTGCCGCGTGTCAAGTGCGGTATTATTTTCTAGCCGATAAATCTGCTCCCAACGCTTCGCGTTCATCAAACACAAAGCAGTTGCCTTGGTAGTGTGCTCCACCCACTTCCTCAAAGTATTTCAATATGCCACCTTCAAGTTGGTATACATTGTTTAGCCCCATTTCTTGCATCAAAATGGCCGCTTTTTCGCAGCGTATACCTCCGGTACAAAAGCTGATAATGGTTTTTTCCTGCAGTTCTGCCTGGTGGGCGCGTACTGCATCCGGAAATTCGGTAAATTTGTTAATGCGCCAGTCAATTGCGCCCTCAAAAGTGCCATGGTCCACCTCAAAGGCGTTGCGGGTATCTAATGTAACCACGGGGCGACCCACATCATCATGCCCTTGGTCCAGCCAACGTTTGGCGGTAGCGGCAGAAACTGCAGCTGCACGTCCATTGGCAGGGCGGATGGTGGGGTAATCCATGCGGATAATTTCTTTTTTTACTTTTACCAGCATCTTTTTAAAAGGTTGCCGATCCGACCAGCTTTCTTTAGGTTGCAGGTCGGCAAAGCGTACATCGGTTTTTAATTGCGCAAAAAAACCGTGAATGGCTTCGGCACTACCTGCTAAAAACATATTAATGCCTTCTTCTGCCAGCAAAATAGTGCCTTTGAGCGCCAATTGTTTGCAACGCTCAAGCAGCAAGTTGCGTAAATCTTGCGCATCTGGTAGCGGGATAAATTTATAGACGGAAATATTGAGTATGGTGTTCACAGGTGCAATTTTAAGCCCTTTGAAAATCTACAATCAGCATATGTTTGTACATCTACGCCTGCATTCCGAATTTTCCATTGTTGACGGTACCAACCGCATTGACGATGTAGTTAAAGTGGCCGCTTCGGACGGTCAGCCCGCATTGGCTATTACCGATTTAAACAACCTGTTTGGAGCCATCAAGTTTTATAAGCAAGCACGTGGCAAGGGTGTTAAGCCCTTGGTCGGCGCTGAAATAGTGGTAGAAGGTTTGGGTACAGACCTTGCTGCAACCTCACGCATGTTGTTGTTGGTACAAAGCAAGCAGGGGTATCTGAATCTCTCTGAAATTCTAGCGCGTGCACACACCCAAAACCCGGGAAAGGCGCAACCCGTGGTGAAGGTGCGCTGGCTGCAAGACCTGAATGAAGGCTTGATTGCCCTGTCTGGAGCGCAAGCCGGTGCGCTGGGCCAAGCCTTGGTGCAGGGTGATGCAATGCGTGCCAAAGAGTGGGCGTTGCAGATGGCGGCTATTTTTCCGCACCGTTTTTATGTAGAACTCCAGCGTGCTGGCAGAGCTGATGATGCATTGCATGTGAATGCGGCTGTGCAGTTGGCATCAGACCTTAAGTTACCCGTGGTAGCTACGCATCCGGTGCAATTTACCGCCCCCGATGATTTTGAAGCCCACGAAGCCCGTGTTTGCATTGCAGACGGAGAAATTTTAAGCAACCCCAAACGGGTAAGACGTTTTACCCGTGAGCAGTATTTCAAGTCCAGTGCCCAGATGCAGGATTTGTTTGCGGATGTGCCCTCTGCAATTGCCAATACGCTGGAAATTGCCAAACGCTGCAACCTGACCCTGGTTTTGGGCAAACCCCAGTTGCCGGACTTTCCCACGCCAGAGGTGAATGGCCAGCGCATGTCGCCAGAAGATTATTTTCGCTATGCCTCGCATGAAGGGCTCAAAGAGCGCATGGCGCATTTGTACCCCAATGCGCAGGAGCGTGAGCAGCACCTGCCAAGCTATGTGGAGCGTTTGGAGTTTGAGATCGCTACTATTTTAAAAATGGGCTTTCCCGGCTATTTTTTAATTGTGGGCGACTTTATTAACTGGGCCAAAAATAACGGTTGCCCGGTAGGGCCCGGTCGTGGTTCCGGGGCTGGCTCACTGGTGGCTTATGCGCTCAAAATTACTGATCTTGACCCGATACGTTACAAATTGCTGTTTGAGCGCTTTTTGAACCCTGAGCGGGTATCCATGCCCGACTTTGATATCGACTTTTGCCAAGGCAATCGTGACCGGGTCATTGATTACGTCAAGATCAAATACGGCAAGGAGGCAGTGAGTCAGATTGCCACCTTCGGTACCATGGCGGCACGCGCTGCTATTCGGGATGTGGGGCGGGTGCTGGATATGAGCTATAACTTTTGCGATGGCATTAGCAAGCTCATTCCCAATAAACCCGGAGTGAGTGTGACGTTGCAACTACCACCGCCGGACAAGAAAAAAGACGATAAGCTGGTGTACGCCACTGAAGCCGAACCGATTTTGGCTGAACGCGAAAGCAAAGAAGAGGACGTTAAAACGTTGCTGGAGCTGGCACGTAAACTGGAAGGCATGACGCGTAACGTGGGCATGCACGCCGGTGGTGTGTTGATTGCTCCTGGCAAACTGACTGATTTTTGCCCTTTGTACCAGCAGCCGGGCAGTGAATCGGCGGTAAGCCAGTTTGACAAGGACGACGTAGAAGCCATAGGTCTCGTTAAGTTTGACTTTTTGGGCTTGGCTACACTGACCATTTTGGAAATAGCGCGTGAGCTGATTATCAAGCGCCATCTTGGCCAAGAAAATTTTGCTTTTGAGAACTTGCCCCTAGATGACTCCAAGGTGTACCAACTGTTCTCAGAAGGTAAAACGGAAGCCGTGTTCCAGTTTGAAAGTCGCGGCATGCAGGGGATGTTGCGTGATGCCAAACCGACCCGGCTGGAAGACCTGATTGCCTTGAACGCCCTGTACCGCCCTGGTCCTATGGACTTGATTCCCAGCTTTGTGGCGCGTAAGCATGGACGCGAGGAGATTGAGTACCCCCATCCTATGGTGGCAGATATGCTGTCGGAAACCTACGGCATCATGGTGTACCAAGAGCAGGTGATGCAAACCGCCCAGATTTTGGGCGGATACTCTTTGGGTGGCGCAGACATGTTGCGCCGTGCCATGGGTAAAAAGAAGGCCGAAGAGATGGCCGAGCACCGCAGTATTTTCCGAGCCGGTGCCGCCAAAAACAACATCAGCGAAGCCAAGGCCGATGAAGTGTTTGACCTGATGGAAAAGTTTGCTGGCTACGGCTTTAACAAGTCGCACGCTGCAGCGTACTCGCTATTGGCCTACCACACGGCATGGATCAAGGTGCACTACACAGCAGAGTTCTTTTGCGCCAACATGACGGTGGAAATGGATGACACCGACAAGCTTAAAGTGCTGTTTGAAGATGCCATGAAAATGGGTATTACCTTTGAACCACCCAATATCAACCGTGGAAAATACCGTTTTGAGCCTATTTCAAACCAGCAAATTCGCTATGGATTGGGTGCCATTAAAGGTACTGGGCAACAGGCTATTGAGTCGATTGTGGCTGCGCGTGAGGGGCAAGGCCCCACCGGAAAATCAGGGCCATTTACCAGTTTGTTTGACTTTTGTCTGCGCGTTGACCGCAGTAAATTGAACAAGCGCTGCGTCGATGCCCTCATTAAAGCGGGAGCGTTTGATTGTGTCGATTTAAACCGCGCTTCATTGTTGGCCTCAATGGACCGTGCCTTTGAGTTTGCAGTGGCTTCTGCGGCCAACGCACGTCAGGTAGGTTTGTTTGACATGGGGGGCGATGACGACCACGGCTCCAGTACGCAAGAACCGGACATGGTGCCTACGCTGCCGTGGGGCATTAAAGAGCGCCTTGGTTTTGAAAAAACAGCGGTTGGCTTTTATTTGTCTGGTCATCTGTTTGACGAGGTAGAGCTTGAAGTACGACGTTTTGCTAAACGACAAATTGCCGATTTAATTGACACCCGTGAGCCCCAATTGTTGGCCGGTATTGTGAACGACTACCGGGTCATCAACGGCCAACGCGGCAAACTGGCGCTTTTCAAGTTGGATGATAAGTCGGCAGTGATTGAGGCGCGTGCCGATGAAACTTTGCTTACCACCTATAAAAATCTGCTCAAAGATGATGAGTTGGTGGTGGTCATGGGCAAGGCGCAACCCGACCGTTTTTCCGGTGGCATGCAGTTTACCATCACGCAAATATGGAGTCTGGAGCAGGCGCGTTGCCGCTTTGGCAAGTATTTGAAGGTTCAGGTATGTGCCACTCCGGGCAGCAAAGTGCCAGACGTGGCGCGGATGGTGAAAGAGTTTCCTGCGCAGCGCGAAATGTCAGAGCAGGGCGAGCTAATTAGGGGCTTACCAGTGCGCTTTCAGCTACAGCTAAAGTCTGAAGCTGCTGCCGAGCTGCAACTAGGAGAAGATGCCCGCATATACCCCAGCAACGCTGCTCTTGCTGCTTGGCGTATGCAGGCAGAGCAGGGCAATGCAGTCATCGCCTATGAATGATGTGCTGCTAGCGCCGACCTCTTGAGCTACCAAACAGACTACCCAACACACCTCGAATAAGCTGTTTACCCACCTCACGCCCAATGGTGTTGGCAGCACTTTTTAATAGTTGCTCACCCACACCTGCGCGAGATCGTTTAGTACCACCACCAAGCATGTCGCCAATACCGTCCATGATGCTATTTTCAGAAGTCTTGTTTGCAGCAGTTTGAGCAGCGGCTGTTTGACCCTGCAATGCCTCAAAAGCCGAGGCACGGTCAATGGTTTTCTCGTAAATACCTGCAACTACTGAGGTTTGCAGCAAAGTGCGCCGTTGATCTGGGGTAATGGGGCCAATTTGGCTCGCGGGTGGCACAATAAACACCCGTTCTGTCATGCTGGGGCGGCCTTGGTCATCCAGCAAGCTCACCAGCGCCTCGCCCACACCCAGTTCTGTAATGGCGGCAGCCACATCAAGACCAGGGTTAGGGCGCATGGTATCAGCAGCAGACTTAACGGCTTTTTGATCCCGCGGGGTAAAAGCGCGCAGAGCGTGTTGTACGCGGTTACTGAGCTGCGCCAGAACCGTATCGGGAATATCCAGCGGGTTCTGCGTCACAAAAAACACGCCTACCCCTTTACTGCGCACTAGGCGTACCACCAGTTCAATGCGTTCAATCAGTACCTTGGGCGCATCAGCAAATAGTAAGTGGGCTTCATCAAAAAAGAAAACCAGTTTGGGTTTTTCTACATCGCCCACTTCAGGCAGAGTTTCAAATAACTCACTCAGCATCCAAAGCAGAAAAGTAGCATATAGGCGTGGGGACTGCATCAACTTGTCGGCAGCCAGAATATTGACCACTCCCTTGCCGCTGCCGTCGGTTTGCATCATGTCGGCAATGTTTAGCATGGGCTCACCAAAAAAACGATCCCCACCTTGGGTTTCAATTTGCATTAAGCCACGTTGAATAGCGCCGATGCTGGCTGCACTGATGTTG
Organism: Akkermansia muciniphila; assembly: GCA_943327015.2. Classification (GTDB taxonomy): domain Bacteria; phylum Pseudomonadota; class Gammaproteobacteria; order Burkholderiales; family Burkholderiaceae_C; genus Allorhodoferax. Next base: position 1,827 of record CALPVM020000111.1, on the reverse strand, counting down.
CCATACTGGGTGGTGTACTGGCTGGCATTGTCACCCACCTGCTGGCACATGGCGCGTAAGTCTTTGAGATCTAGTAGCAACAGCCCTTGGTCATCGGCAATTTTGAAAACCAATTGCAGCACGCCTTCCTGTGTCTCATTCAGATTCAGCATGCGTGCTAGTAATAATGGACCTAAATCGCTGACTGTAGCGCGAACCGGATGACCTTGTTCACCCAAAACATCCCAGATGGTAGCGGGAAAAGCACTAAAATCAGGGGGTGATAATTTTCTGTGTTCTAGGACTTTGGCCAGTTTGTCGCTTAACGTACCTGGAAGGGCTATTCCAGTCAGGTCGCCTTTGATATCGGCCATAAAAACTGGAACCCCAATCTGAGAAAATCCCTCAGCAAGCGTTTGTAATGTGATGGTTTTGCCGGTTCCGGTGGCTCCGGTGATCAATCCGTGACGATTGGCCTTGTCTGGTCGTAAAAAACACTGAATAAATGCATTGGATTGCGCGCGTTGGGCTAAAAGAATGCCCTCTTGGGATACAAATGGCATAGATCTCTCTAAAAGTACAATTCAAGCTATAGCGTAACGAGTTTTTAAAGGAATTTGTGTGGCAGGACACAGTAAATGGGCCAATATACAACATCGTAAAGGCCGTCAAGATGAAAAACGGGGCAAAATCTGGACGCGTATTATTCGCGAAATTACAGTAGCTGCCCGTGCTGGTGGTGCTGATTTGGGTTCTAACCCACGTTTGCGCTTGGCGGTTGAAAAAGCCAAAGCAGCCAATATGCCTGCTGAAAGGGTCAAGTACAACATTGACAAAGCTACGGGTAACGCCGAGGGCGTGAGCTACGAAGAAATACGCTATGAAGGGTATGGCATTGGTGGAGCGGCCATTATGGTTGACACCATGACCGACAACCGGGTACGCACTGTTGCCGAAGTTCGCCATGCCTTTAGTAAGCACGGTGGTAATATGGGCACTGAAGGATCAGTGGTATTCCAGTTCAAACATTGCGGTCAAATTATTTATGCTCCTGGCACTAGTGAGGACAAAGTGATGGAAGTTGCTTTGGAGTCCGGCGCGCAAGATGTTCTTACCGATGAAGATGGTGCCATTGAAGTGCTTACCGATGTGGCAGACTTTGAAAGTGTTAAATCGGCATTAGAAGCGGCAGGTTTGGTAGCAGAGTTGGCTGGTGTAACCATGCGAGCTGAAAATACCATTGAATTAAGTTCTGAGGATGTGATAAAAATGCAAAAACTATTGGATGTGCTCGAAGATCTTGACGATGTACAAGACGTTTATCACAACGCTGCGCTATGAAAGTACTTGTAATTGGCGGCGGCGGCCGTGAACACGCATTGGCTTGGAAATTGGCTCAGTCTGAAAAGGTGCAAACCATTTTTGTGGCACCTGGAAATGGCGGTACTGCCTCTGATTTGCGTCTGCGTAATTTACCAATCACCAACCCGTCCGATTTATGTCATTGGGCACTGGAAAACAAAATTGGATTAACCGTAGTAGGCCCAGAAGCGCCACTGGCTGCTGGTGTGGTTGATTTGTTTCGCCAAAATGGATTACGCGTATTTGGCCCCACCAAAGCGGCTGCGCAACTTGAAAGCTCCAAGGCTTTTTCCAAAGATTTCATGCAGCGCCATGGAATTCCTACCGCACATTTTGATACCTTTACAGACCCTGCTGCAGCGCACGCCTACGTAGAAAAAATGGGGGCACCTATTGTAGTCAAGGCCGATGGTTTGGCTGCAGGCAAAGGGGTTGTAGTTGCCATGAGTCTGGCTGAAGCACACGAAGCCATTGACTTTATGTTGT
>CALPVM020000110.1 GCA_943327015.2 Akkermansia muciniphila | reverse complement strand
GCACCTGCAGGCATGGGGGGAATGCCGCGCAACTCAAAACGTGCCAGACTGCGGCAGTCTGCCACCAGATCACGCTCGCCCTGCACCACGTGCAATGCCAAGGCAGTTTGCCCATCTTGGTAGGTGGTAAAGTCTTGCGCCATGGCGGTTGGTATGGTCTGATTACGCGGAACAATGCGCTCCACCAACCCGCCCATGGTTTCTATACCAAGGGATAAAGGGATCACATCCAGCAGCAGCAAATCACCTTTAGGGTTGTTTCCTGCCAGTTGGTTGGCCTGAATAGCTGCACCCAATGCCACCACCTCGTCCGGGTTTAAATTAGTGAGTGGGGTTTGACCAAAATAGTCTGCCACTGCTTGGCGCACTTGCGGCATGCGGGTGGAGCCGCCCACCATCACAATGCCTTTTATCTCGTCTTTGCTCAAAGCCGCATCGCGCAGGGCTTTACGCACTGCTTGCAAGGTGCGCGCTGTGAGCGCCTCGGTAGCTGCGTTGAACTGGGCCCGGCTGACTTCTTGATGTAAAACACCTGTTGAAAGCTGCAGATTAACCGTTACTTGCTCAGTATCCGACAACGCTTCTTTGCAAGACCGCGCATGTTGGTGCAACAGTGCCTGATCTTGTGCTGTAGCGGCATGCATGCCGGTTTGGCCTAACAACCACTGCGCCAAAGCACGGTCATAATCGTCGCCACCCAAAGCAGAGTCGCCACCGGTAGCCAGCACTTCAAACACGCCAGCTGTTAAGCGCAAAATGGAAATATCAAACGTGCCACCACCCAAGTCGTAAATGGCGTAAACGCCCTCTGCGGCGTTGTCTAATCCATAAGCAATAGCGGCGGCAGTGGGTTCATTAATGAGGCGCAAAACGTTAATGCCGGCAAGCTGGGCTGCGTCTTTGGTAGCTTGGCGCTGAGCATCGTCAAAGTAGGCTGGCACTGTAATAACGGCACCAAAAATGTCGTCGTTAAAGGTGTCCTCTGCACGGTAGCGTAAGGTGGCCAAAATCTCGGCACTTACCTCCACCGGGCTTTTTGCACCTGCCACCGTTTGCACTTGCACCATACCCGGTACGTCCAGCAAGGTATAGGGCATACGACCGGCTTTAGTTGCATCGGCCATGCTGCGCCCCATCAAGCGCTTAACAGATGCAATCGTGTTGGCGGGGTCGTTGGTTTGCTGCGCCAAGGCATCAAAGCCAATCTGCCTGCGCTGCGCATCCAAATAGCGCACCACACTGGGCAAAAGCACCCTGCCCTGTGCATCCGGCAAACACTCGGGAGTGCCATTACGCACGGCGGCTACTAATGAATGGGTGGTGCCAAGGTCAATGCCTACTGCAATGCGTCGCTCGTGCGGATTGGGTGATTGGCCGGGTTCGGAGATTTGTAATAAAGCCATAGTGCAATGCGTTAAGCGAGATCGTCCATGCGGTTGTTAAGTTCTGTAGCAAACTTATCTACAAACATCCAAGCGCGTACCAAGGGCACTGCTGCCTCAGGATTTTGTTGTTGGTCTAATGCATCTGCACATTGTTGCCACATTTGTTTTTTAGCCGCTAACACATCTTGGTGCAATTGTTCAAGCTGAGTCAAAGAAGACGCTTCTTCAAGTGCTTCGCGCCACTCCATTTGCTGCATCAAAAAAACGGCAGGCATGGATGTGTTGCTATGAGCTTGAATAGAAAAACCAGCTAGCTCACACTGGTAGGCTGCGCGCTTGAGGGGGTCTTTTAGACGCTGGTACGCTTCATTGATGCGTACCGACCACTGCATAGCCAAGCGCTGCGCTGCATCGCCCTGTGCCGCAAATTTGTCGGGATGGGCTTCGCGCTGCAGGGCTTTCCAGCGTTCGTCGAGCGCAGTGCGCTCCTGCTCAAATTGGCGAGGTAAGCCAAACAGCTCAAAGTCGTTGGATTGGAGATTCACACCCGGAACGACTCGCCACAGCCGCACTTGTCCCGTTCATTGGGGTTATTAAAACGAAAGCCTTCGTTCAGGCCTTCACGCACAAAGTCCAGCTGGGTGCCATCGATATAAGCCAAGCTTTTAGGATCGACCATAACCTTGACCCCATGGCCTTCAAACACCACGTCCTCGGGTGTTAACTCGTCCACATACTCCAGTTGGTAAGCCAAGCCAGAGCAGCCCGTGGTTTTAACACCCAAGCGCACCCCCACACCCTTGCCCCGCTTGGTGATGTAGCGGTTTACGTGGCGGGCTGCAGCTTCGGTAAGGGTAACAGCCATATTAGTTCAGGTGTTTCTTTTTATAGTCATCCACAGCGGCCTTTATGGCGTCTTCCGCCAAAATGGAGCAGTGAATTTTGACCGGTGGCAAAGCAAGTTCTTCAGCAATCTGGCTATTTTTAAGCGCTGCCGCTTCGTCAAGGGTTTTGCCTTTAACCCATTCGGTAACCAAAGAGCTCGATGCAATGGCGGAGCCACAACCATAGGTTTTAAAGCGAGCGTCTTCAATAACGCCGGTTTGGGCATTGACCTTGATTTGCAGTTTCATCACGTCGCCGCAAGCAGGTGCACCGACCATGCCGGTGCCCACAGTATCGTCGCCTTTGTCAAAAGAACCGACGTTACGGGGGTTTTCGTAGTGGTCTACCACTTTTTCAGAATATGCCATGATGATTCCTTTTCAATTCAACTTAATGGGCGCTCCATTGGATGGTAGAAATATCAACACCATCCTGGTACATTTCCCACAAGGGGCTGAGTTCGCGCAAACGGGCTACGTTTTCTTTAATGGTATTGACTGCGTAATCAATATCGGCCTCAGTGGTCCAACGGCCAATGGTCATACGCAAACTGCTATGGGCTAACTCGTCACTACGTCCTAAAGCACGCAGCACATAACTAGGCTCCAAGCTGGCCGAGGTACAGGCAGAACCACTACTCACTGCCAAACCTTTGATGCCCATGATCAACGATTCGCCCTCTACATAATTAAAGCTCATGTTCAGGTTATGCGGCACGCGTTGCTCAACGTTACCATTGATAAACACCTGCTCTACGCCTTTTAAACCATCTAACATGCGATTATGCAAGGCACGGATGCGCTCGTTTTCGGCGCCCATTTCGGCTTTAGCAATAGCGTAGGCCATACCCATACCTACAATTTGGTGGGTTGCCAAAGTGCCGCTGCGCATACCGCGCTCATGGCCACCGCCGTGCATTTGCGCCTCTAGACGCACACGCGGTTTTCTGCGTACAAACAAAGCACCAACCCCTTTGGGTCCATAGGTTTTGTGGGCGGTTAAGCTCATCAAATCAACCGGCATGGAAGACAAATCAAAGTCCACGCGACCGGTAGCCTGCGCAGCATCAGAATGGAAAATAATGCCTTTTTCGCGGCACACCGCACCAATAGCAGCAATGTCTTGAATCACGCCAATTTCGTTGTTAACGAACATAACGCTGGCAAGAATGGTGTCCGGACGTATAGCTGCTTTAAAAGCATCTAAATTAACCAAGCCGTCATCTTGAACGTCGAGGTAAGTCACTTCAAAGCCTTGACGCTCGAGCTCGCGGCAGGTGTCCAGCACCGCTTTGTGCTCGGTTTTGACGGTAATAATGTGTTTGCCACGGCTTTTGTAAAAGTGTGCCGCACCTTTAAGCGCCAGATTGTTAGACTCTGTAGCACCCGATGTCCACACTATCTCGCGCGGGTCAGCACCAATCAAATCGGCAACCTGTTCGCGCGCTTTTTCTACAGCGGCTTCAGCTTCCCAACCCCAGGCATGGCTGCGCGAGGCGGGGTTACCAAAGTGAGCACGCAACCATGGCACCATGGCATCTACCACCCGCTCGTCGCACGGGTTGGTGGCACTGTAGTCCATGTAAATAGGAAAGTGTGGGGTAGTTTCCATAACGTTGCTTAACCTTTAGAAAAAGCATTGCCAAGTGCAAACACCGAATTAGGGGCATTTACACGAACCGGCCTGACCACAGGCATAGCCGATATGGCGCGCTTGATTGAAATAACTTCTTCGACCTGAAAACCTTTGGAAATTTGGTCATCTACCAGTTTTTGCAGGGAAACAGAACTTAAAAACTCGACCATGCGCTCGTTCAAAGAAGCCCAGAGGTCGTGCGTCATGCAGCGCTCACCCTCACCATGGCAATTTTCCTTACCACTGCACTGGGTGGCGTCTAATGGCTCATCTACGGATAAAATAATGTCTGCAACCGTAATGTCAGATGCTTTTCTTGCCAAGGTATATCCACCGCCTGGGCCTCGGGTTGACTCTACAAGGTCATTTCTACGCAATTTACCAAAAAGCTGCTCAAGGTACGACAAAGATATTTGCTGACGCTGACAAATTGCCGCCAAAGTTACAGGACCATTACTTTGGCGCAGACCCAAATCAATCATGGCCGTTACTGCAAAACGGCCTTTTGTGGTAAGACGCATGGCGAACTCCTTTGGTTGCTAATACCCTACTAATATGCTCAAGTATAGCATATTTCCCAGTGATTTACTTGGGTATAAAGACCAGTCAGTCACTTTCTGGTCGACCAAGGTTTTTTATACTCGTAAAACCACTACATTGTCAGAACCATGGGCTCCAAATGCTTGCTCTTTGAGTATGGACAGTTGATCACGCACTCGGGCTGCTTTTTCAAACTCCAGATTGCGAGCGTGCTCCATCATGAGTTTTTCAAGTCGCTTGATTTCACGCGAAACATCCTTTTCACTCATGGCTTCAATCTCTGCGCGCTGCATCGATTCGCGCTCTAAGCGCTCAGCTTCTTTACCGGACTTTTCGCTATACACACCATCTATCAAATCACGCACTTGTTTGACGATACTTCGCGGTGTAATGCCATGTGCAAGGTTATGTGCAACTTGCTTATGACGGCGGCGCTCGGTTTCACCTATGGCGCGCGACATCGAGTCAGTAATTTTATCTGCATACAATATGGCTCTACCATGCAGATTACGCGCTGCACGACCTATGGTTTGAATCAAAGATCGTTCTGAGCGTAAAAATCCCTCCTTATCAGCATCTAGAATCGCCACCAGTGATACCTCGGGTATATCCAGCCCCTCGCGCAATAAATTAATTCCGACCAGCACATCAAACAGCCCTAGTCGTAAATCGCGCAAAATTTCCACCCGTTCTACGGTATCAATATCACTATGCAAATAGCGCACTTTGACACCGTTTTCGGTTAAGTAGTCAGTTAGCTGCTCAGCCATGCGTTTGGTGAGCGTTGTTATAAGTACCCGCTCAGCTTTCTCGGTTCGGATTCGGATTTCTTGCAATACATCATCCACCTGATGCGTTGCGGGGCGCACTTCAACCTCGGGGTCTACCAGACCCGTGGGGCGCACCAATTGCTCGACCACTTGGCCGGCATGGTCTTTTTCCCACTGGCCGGGCGTGGCAGACACCAGCACCACCTGGCGCATTTTGGTCTCGAACTCTTCAAACTTCAACGGCCGGTTATCCAGCGCGCTAGGCAGTCTAAAACCATATTCTACTAAGGTGGTTTTGCGCGCCCGGTCGCCGTTGTACATGCCGCCAAATTGCCCGATCAGTACATGACTTTCATCCAAAAACATCACCGAGTCTTTGGGTAAATAGTCGGTGAGCGTGGCTGGTGGAGCGCCCGGTGCAGCGCCGCTCAGGTGCCGGCTATAGTTTTCAATGCCTTTGCAGTGCCCTACTTCGCTCAACATCTCAAGGTCAAAGCGGGTACGCTGTTCTATGCGCTGCGCTTCGACCAACTTGCCTTGGCTCACAAACTCTTTAACACGAGCCTCAAGCTCGAGCTTGATCGACTCCACCGCCGCCAACACCTGCTCTCGCGGGGTTACATAATGGCTGCTGGGATAGACCGTAAATCGCGGAATTTTTTGGCGAATACGACCCGTCAACGGATCGAACAACTGCAACGACTCGATCTCATCGTCAAACAACTCGACCCGGATGGCCATTTCGCTGTGCTCGGCAGGAAAAATGTCAATAGTGTCACCGCGCACACGAAAAGCCCCGCGTGAAAAGTCCATGTCATTGCGCTGGTACTGCATGCGCACGAGTTGTGCAATCATGTCGCGCTGGCCCAAAGTGTCGCCAGTACGCAGCGTCATTACCATCTGATGATAGGACTCCGGCTGTCCAATGCCATAAATAGCCGACACACTGGCCACAATCACCACATCACGCCGCTCCATCAAGCTTTTAGTGCAGGACAAGCGCATTTGTTCGATGTGCTCGTTGATGGCAGAATCTTTTTCTATAAAAAGGTCACGTTGTGGTACATACGCCTCGGGCTGGTAATAATCGTAGTAGCTTACAAAGTATTCCACCGCGTTTTTAGGAAAAAACTCGCGGAATTCGCTATACAACTGCGCAGCCAAGGTTTTGTTAGGCGCAAACACGATGGCTGGCCGCCCTAAACGGGCTATGACGTTAGCCATGGTAAAAGTTTTGCCAGAGCCTGTAACACCCAGCAAGGTTTGAAAAACCTCGCCATTATTAACACCATCTACCAACTGTGCTATGGCCTCCGGCTGGTCACCCGCAGGAGGATAAGGCTGATACAGCTCAAAAGGCGAGCCGTCAAATGTTACAAAAGAGCCGGTGCGTCCGACTTCTGCAGGGGCATCGGTTGTGGAGAGTGGCATGGTGGGCATGGTTGGTAGTGTACGCAACATCACCCAAATAGTTGGGGGCAAACACGAACCTTTGAAATACACCCATTTCGCCAGGGATGAAGCTTGCTTTTAATACGAGGTTTTTGCACTTGTTTGATCACTTAATTTTTAAAAAGCTTCATAAGACTTTGCTTTAGCCCTATGATTTTTGCTTCTGCATCTGCTCGTTTATTTAAAGCCTCAATTGATTTTTCTTCGGCTTTCTTCTCTGCAACTCTCTTTTGTTCAGAAGTTTTTGCTTCACGCGCCTCTATTGCGGCCAGTTTTGCTTCAGCCTCTGCCTGTTTGGCATCAGATTCAGCCTTTAAAAACTCTACCTCAGCCTGCTTAACTTCTGCCTCAAAGCGTTTTTTAGGTGAATCCATTTTTTTAACAGGTACATCCACATTCGAACTGCTTGCATCGGTTTTTTTGATTGGTTGCCTAGTGATTTGTTCGGCACGCCGATTTTGTGCAGAGGCTTCAACAGACACAACACCGTCTATCTTATTTTGCTGCGAAACTCCAGATGATACATTAGTAGAATTAGCCGGAGCAGCAGGGAATATCTCAGATTTAAACTCTAAAACTGGCATTATCTTAAATGCGCCGTTATTAATAATCGACTTATCATAGGTAACAAATGGTTTAAACTCACTCAATGTTGAATTATCCAATATGTTTGACTTGTAAGTGGAAAAGATTGGGCTTG
>CALPVM020000109.1 GCA_943327015.2 Akkermansia muciniphila | reverse complement strand
TCATCATGTGCAGCTAAAAACTGCTGCTCTTTTTTATCTGCGCCTATTCCGGTGGTTACAGCAAACATACCCACGTAATCTGCAGCCACACCTTTGGGCGCCACAAAATCAGCCAGGCAGCGACTAGGACGCAGCACGCCATCAATTTCATGTTTTTCGGTTTGTTGGCGCAAACCATGCCAAGTCATTGCCACGTGGTCGCGCGATTCATCGGTATACAACTCTATGTCGTCGTCATTCACGCTATTGGCGGGGTACAAAGCCACTACCGCATTAGCGGTCAGCCATCGGCCATCGATCAGACGCTTCAGCATTTGCTGGCCGTCGGCATATACCCGTTTTGCTTCAGCACCCACCACTTCGTCTTCTAAAATTGCAGGAAACGGTCCGGCCAAGTCCCAAGTCTGAAAAAACGGCCCCCAATCAATGTATTTGGCTAACTCGGCCAGATCAAAGTTTTTAAACACACGCCGACCAATATATTTGGGCTCGTGTGGCTGGTAACTATTCCAGTCGATCGGGGTTTTATTGGAACGTGCTTTTGCCAACGGCCACATCGGAACCTGTTTTTTATTGGCATGCTGCTCACGCACACGGTCGTAATCAGCATTCATATCCGCAATATAGTTTTCAGCCTGCTCGCCTAACAAACTTTGCGCCACGCTCACACTGCGCGATGCATCGGGCACATACACGACCGGCCCTTCGTAATGCGGTGCAATTTTGACCGCTGTATGCACCCGCGATGTAGTCGCCCCACCAATCAACAGCGGTATTTTTTTGGTACGAAAGTAGTCATCCTTCTGCATCTCGCCAGCCACATATTGCATTTCTTCCAAACTAGGCGTAATTAATCCCGACAGTCCAATAATGTCGGCACCTTCTAGTTTGGCGCGCGCCAAAATCTCATGGCACGGCACCATAACACCCATATTCACCACATCAAAGTTATTGCATTGCAAAACCACGGTGACAATATTTTTGCCAATATCGTGCACATCGCCCTTAACGGTAGCAATCACAATTTTGCCCTTGGCTTTGGTGTCTTGGCCGGCCTCTGTTTGCAGGCGTTTTTCTTCTTCAATGTAAGGAATCAAATGCGCCACTGCCTGCTTCATGACCCGTGCGCTTTTGACCACCTGTGGCAAAAACATTTTGCCCTGACCAAACAAGTCGCCTACGATGTTCATTCCGTCCATCAGCGGGCCTTCAATCACATGCAAGGGGCGGCCGCCTTTGCCCAGAATTTGCTGGTAGGCTTCTTCTGTATCAATACTGATGAAGTCGGTTATACCGTGAACCAGCGCATGGCTTAAGCGTGCTCCCACTGTGGCGGGTTGTTCTGGCGTGCCGCGCCACTCCAGCTTCTTGCTTTCATCCTTGGCGGCGCCTTTAGCGTTTTCTGCAATTTCTACCAACCGCTCGCCCGCATCTGGACGGCGGTTAAGCACCACATCTTCTACACGTGTACGCAACTCGGGCTCTAGGTCGTCGTACACACCCACCATGCCGGCATTGACAATGCCCATATCCATACCAGCCTTAATGGCATGGTACAAAAACACCGTATGAATCGCCTCTCGCACCGGGTCGTTGCCCCGGAAGCTAAAGCTCACATTACTTACCCCGCCCGATACTTTGGCGCCGGGTAAGTTGCTCTTGATCCAACGCGTGGCCTCAATAAAGTCTACTGCGTAGTTGTTGTGTTCTTCAATGCCTGTCGCAATAGCAAAAATGTTGGGATCAAAAATAATGTCTTCAGGTGGAAAATCGACCTCATCAACCAATACCCGATAAGCGCGCTCGCAAATTTCAACCTTGCGCTGGTAAGTATCAGCTTGCCCTTTTTCGTCAAAGGCCATCACCACTGCGGCAGCACCATAGCGACGCAGCAGCTTAGCTTGGTGCTTAAACTGTTCAAGGCCTTCTTTCATCGAGATGGAATTCACCACCGCCTTACCCTGTACGCAACGCAAGCCGGCCTCAATCACGCTCCATTTACTCGAATCGATCATGATCGGCACCCGAGATATATCTGGCTCACTGGCAATTAGGTTTAAAAAGCGCACCATGGCCGCCTGACTATCCAACATGGCTTCGTCCATATTGATGTCAATGATCTGCGCACCATTTTCTACTTGCTGGCGTGCCACACTGAGCGCCTGCTCGTACTCGCCATTTAAAATCATGCGTGCAAAGGCCTTAGAGCCTGTGACGTTTGTGCGTTCGCCAATATTAACAAAGAGCGTGGATGAATCAATGCGAACCGGCTCTAAACCAGACAGCATCATTGGGGGTATGTAGTGTTCAGACATGCGCCTCACCTGTAGGAAAACTTTTAGCAGGTGAGCGTCGTTGAATCAAACCCTACCCAAGCCTGACCCGTACCGTGTACAGGCTGCAACGCTCCTTGAGCAGGATTCGTATTTTAAGCTGCTTCTTTGTAAAAAAACTCGCGCTGCAAGCTTCTACGCAACATAGGCTGCATCGCATGGCTAATAGCCGCAATGTGGTCAGGGGTGGTACCGCAACATCCGCCCACAATATTTACCAAGCCTTCGGCAGCAAACTCACGCACCAGTCGCGAAGTCACTTCTGGCGTCTCATCAAAACCAGTGTCACTCATCGGATTGGGCAAACCCGCATTGGGGTAGCAACTAATAAACGTATCGGGGGCCACGCGGTTGAGCTCTTGGATGTATGGCCGCATCAGGGCTGCACCTAAGGCGCAGTTCAGTCCAATGGCCAAGGGTTCTGCGTGACGAACGCTGTACCAAAACGCAGTCACGGTTTGACCACTCAGGATACGCCCAGACGCATCCGTTACTGTGCCGCTAATGATGAGCGGCAAGCGCTCACCTGAGGCTTCAAAATACTCATCTATGGCGAACAAAGCCGCCTTGGCATTGAGTGTGTCAAAAATAGTTTCAACCAACAGTACATCACTGCCACCCTCGACCAGCGCTTGGGTTTGCTCATAATACGCAGCGCGCAATTCTTCAAATGTCACGTTTCGCGCACCGGGGTCGTTCACATCGGGACTGATACTGGCCGTTTTGGGAGTGGGGCCTAATGCGCCCGCAACAAAGCGCGGTTTATCGGGCGTAGTGAATTTGTCACATGCTGCGCGTGCAAGTTTTGCAGACTGTATATTCATCTCGCGCGCCAAATCACTCATATCGTAATCGGCCTGCGCTACCGTAGTAGCCCCAAAGGTGTTGGTCTCAATCAGGTCGGCACCGGCTGCTAGGTAGCCCTCATGAATATCGCTTATCACCTCTGGGCGTGTTAGGCTCAACAGCTCATTGTTGCCTTTTACATCACGATGAAAATCTTTAAAGCGCTCACCTCTGTACTGCGATTCTCCAAGCTTAAAGCGCTGAATCATAGTACCCATGGCGCCATCCAAAATGGCTATACGTTGCTCCAAAATGGCAGGTAACGCCTGCGCGCGCGTGTAATGTTTTGATCTCATGCCCGCTATTGTAGAAATAGCCTGACAATATCCAACTCAGCGCACCACTTTTTTCCTTATTTTCTTTACTTATTTTGTCTTGTGTAACTATTCTTCGTGAAGTTTTTGGCTACAACGCTTTTCGCGGTGCTCAACAAGCCATTGTGGAACACGTCACGGCAGGGCATGATGCCTTAGTGCTTATGCCCACCGGGGGCGGTAAATCATTGTGTTATCAAATTCCTGCGATTGCACGCCAACGTGCCAATATGGGCGCAGCCATTGTCGTTTCCCCCTTGATTGCACTCATGCACGATCAGGTTGGAGCGCTCCACGAAGTAGGTGTCGAGGCTGCATTTTTAAATTCCACACTTACAGGTGAAGAAGCCCACAAAATTGAACAACGCTTGCTGCGCGGCGAAATTACATTACTCTATGCAGCGCCTGAACGCATTACCACTCCAAGGTTTTTAGCCCTATTGGACTCGCTTTATTCACGTGACCAATTGGGTTTGTTTGCGATAGACGAAGCGCATTGCGTAAGCCAGTGGGGTCATGACTTTCGTCCGGAGTACCGTGCACTTACAGTTTTGCACGAGCGTTTTCCGCAAGTTCCGCGCATTGCTTTAACTGCAACTGCAGATGCCTTAACGCGCGATGACATCGTCGAGCGTTTGCAATTGCAACATGCTCACGCCTTTGTCAGCAGCTTTGACCGCCCCAACATTTGTTACACCATTGTAGAAAAACGTGACAGCATCCAACAACTGCTTCGCTTTATTATTCAAAATCATGACGGGGATGCTGGTGTTATCTACTGCCAATCGCGTAAAAAAGTTGAAGAGTTAGCACAAACACTAGTCAACGCGGGGCTGCGTGCCTTGCCCTACCATGCCGGCCTAGATAGTAAACTGCGCCAAACACATCAAGATCGATTCCTACGTGAAGACGGAATTGTGATGGTAGCCACCATCGCATTTGGAATGGGTATTGATAAACCGGATGTACGCTTTGTAGCGCACATGGACATACCCAAAAACATCGAAGGCTACTACCAAGAAACCGGGCGTGCAGGGCGAGACGGCCTCCCGGCCAACGCATGGATGGGTTACGGCCTGCAAGATGTCGTCAACCAGCGCCGTATGATTGATGAAAGCCCCGCCAGCGATGACTTTAAAAACGTCATGCGTGGCAAACTCGATGCCTTATTGGCTTTGGCAGAAGCCACCGACTGCCGCCGCGCCCGGCTTTTAAGCTATTTTGGCGAAACACAGCCATTTGCTGAAAGCTACAGCCGCTATATCTGTGGTAACTGCGATAACTGCCTTCAACCTCCCGCTTTATGGGATGGAACCGACGCTGCCCGCAAATTACTCAGCACCATTTACCGCATTCAACAACAAGACAACCTTCACTTTGGCGCAGGACATTTAATGGATGTATTACGAGGCAAGAGGACCGACAAGGTGGTGCAGTACAACCACCACGCCCTCAGCACCTTCGGTATAGGCGCCAATTATTCTGAAGTTCAACTACGCGCTGTTTTACGTCAGCTCATAGCCACCGGAGCCTTGGCAATTAACGCCAGCGCTTTCAATACGCTGCATCTCACTGAACTTTCACGGGGTGTTTTGAGAGGGGAGACACGTATTCAACTGCGCGCCACCCTCTCCAAGCTTGCCGAAAAAACCAGCCGTGCACCAGGGTCTAAAGCTGTATCGCCCAAAACCACCTTACAACTGGACGAAGCCGCACTCGTTCGCTTTACTGCGCTTAAAGCATGGCGAGCCGAAGTAGCACGCGAACACAATCTACCTGCCTATGTGATTTTTCACGACATTACGTTGGCACAAATTGCACAACGTTCGCCTCAAACCGCTACTGACCTACAGGATATCAGCGGGATTGGTGCAAAAAAACTAGAGGCTTACGCCATCGAAGTGCTTAGAGTTCTGAAAAACTGTACTATTTGAACGCACTCTCATAAGCCAGTGCCGCACCCGTCATGGTGCCATGCAGACGTTGAATGGCCTTTTGATGCAACACAGGATTAGTAGCAGAAGCGGCTTGTTGCTGGTGATACTGTAACAATTGCAGAAATTTGTTTTTACAGGCATCCAGCACACCGGCAAAGTTTAACGCGATGTAAGCCGAATGATCGGCGCGTGTTGTGCGATAGTCATCCGACCAATAGTCAAACAATTGCCATTGGTAGGTTCCCGCCTCGGGCACCTGGATGGGAGATCTTTGCATATAAATCCTTTAAAACGTTTCACCACATCTGGCCGTTTTTTGCTATCACGCAGCGCCCCCCATTACGGTTGACCCTATAAACAATTTTTTTGTGTTGTGGGTCTTTGGGCAGTGCTTTTATCTATAAATCATTCCCGATTCGTTAAAATCGGCAAAGTAAAGTTACATTCGATTAAAGGAAACCCCATGTCTAACAAGCACGCGCCCACTACCGACCACGAAGCTGACCCGGTTGATGCCATTGTTCCACTGATGCCAGTAGTTCTTCCTGTTGTAGGTGGCGTATTAATGTTCCTGTTGGCCTTTATTGCCGTTTTCATGGCCTAATTGTTTTTTAGCCCACCACTTCCTGAGTGGGCTATCTAATTTGCGCACAACCACTACAATCCGCGCCTGTTTTCACGCAATATCATAACCTTATTCTTTTTTTGCATAAGGTTTGTTCTTATTTTGTGTGTAATTACGCATTGGTTTTTTGCCTCCAGGAGACGTCTTTTCAAAACATATCCATCAAATTGGATTTCGTTTTAAAAAGACGATTTTTCAACTTAGGAGCTTTTTCATGAATTCACCCGTTATGCAGGGCATTAATCTTAATACGCCCTCTTACGTTAAAAATGCCAAGCTAGTTGCTTGGGTTGCCGATATGGTGGCTCTTTGCAAGCCCTCTACCATTTACTGGTGCGATGGCTCAGAAGAAGAGTACCAGCGCCTATGCCAACTGCTGGTAGATGCAGGCACGTTTAAAAAACTGAACGCCGATAAGCGCCCCAATAGCTTTTTAGCCTGCTCAGACCCATCAGATGTCGCCCGCGTTGAAGACCGCACTTATATTTGCAGCGCCACCAAAGAACTAGCCGGCCCTACCAACAACTGGATGCCCCCGGCTGATATGCGCGCCTTGCTGCAAACTGGTCAGGCCGATGGTAGTCCTGCCCTCTTTGACGGCTGCATGCGTGGCCGCACCATGTACGTTGTTCCGTTTTCTATGGGGCCATTAGGCTCCCACATTGCACATATCGGTATCGAACTCACCGACAGCCCCTATGTAGCCGTCAACCAAAAAATTATGACGCGCATGGGTAAGGCTGTTTTTGATGTTTTAGGTGTTGATGGTGCATTCATTCCCTGCATGCATACCGTGGGCTCTCCTTTGGCAGAAGGCCAAGCCGACGTTAAGTGGCCTTGTAACAAAACCAAATACATCGTCCATTACCCAGAAACACGCGAGATCTGGTCGTATGGTTCCGGCTACGGCGGCAACGCGCTTCTGGGAAAAAAGTGCCTTGCCTTACGTATTGCATCTACCATGGGCCGTGACCAGGGCTGGCTGGCTGAGCACATGCTTATTTTGGGCGTAACCAACCCCCAAGGCAAAAAATACCACGTGGCAGCGGCGTTCCCAAGCGCATGCGGCAAAACCAACTTCTCCATGCTGGTACCCCCAACAGGGTTTGAAGGCTGGAAAGTTACAACCATTGGTGATGATATTGCCTGGATTAAACCCGGTGCCGATGGCAAGTTGTATGCCATTAACCCCGAAGCCGGTTATTTTGGCGTTGCACCCGGCACCAACACACTCACCAACCCTAACTGCATGGCAAGTTTGGACAAAAACGTTATCTTTACCAATGTAGCCATGACCGATGACGGCAACGTCTGGTGGGAAGGCATGGAAAAAGATGCTGGCAATGCACCAACGCATCTCATCGACTGGCAAGGCAACGACTGGACACCCGAAATTGCAAAACAAACAGGTGCTAAAGCCGCGCATCCTAATGCCCGTTTCACAGTAGCTGCCACCAATAACCC
>CALPVM020000108.1 GCA_943327015.2 Akkermansia muciniphila | reverse complement strand
TGCGCTTTAGGTTTTAAATCTTCAATGGTTTTCAGCGGCGTCCAGCGTTTTCCTTGTTGCGTATTGTCTGCAATTTCAGCCATGTACGCAGACTCAGCAGGGTAGATGTGCGCGTCCATAAATTCTTGCAGACGGGACTGCAGTTCTTTAGTTTTGGGGGAGTAGTCAAAGTCCATAGGTATTCCAATCAGAAAATATCGGTATCAGCTTTTGTTAGCAAATTGCCATGCTAGGCGTGCTAGCGGTTTGGCGCCTGCGGCAGAACTTACCGCTTGCGCGCTAGAGGCTGTGCCGGCTTCTACCCGCTTGGCTATGCCTTGCAAAATAGCCGCAATGCGGAACATGTTGTAGGCCATGTAAAAATTCCATTCGCTCTTAAGCTGCTCCGGCTTAAATTTGCCTGTGCGCTCGCAGTACATGGCAATGTATTCATCTTCGGTAGGTATGCCCAGTGCTGGAAGATCCAGTCCACCGATTCCACGAAAATCTCCGGGTGGTATATGCCAGCTCATGCAGTGGTAGCTAAAGTCAGCCAGTGGGTGTCCTAGGGTGGAAAGCTCCCAGTCCAGCACAGCTATTACCTTGGGTTCTTGTGCATCAAACATGAGGTTGTCTAGGCGGTAGTCACCATGCACAATGCTCGTCAAGCTGTCATCTTTTGCCAAGGGCGGGATGTTGCGGGGCAGCCACTCCATCAGCTTATCCATTTCAGGAATGGGCTGGGTAATGGATGCGGTGTATTGCTTACTCCAGCGGCCAATCTGGCGCTCAAAATAATTGCCCGGCTTGCCATAGTTACTCAGACCCCGTTCTGCAAACGGCACGGTGTGCAGGGCAGCAATCACGCGGTTCATTTCATCAAAAATGGCTCGGCGCTGCTCCGGTGTAGCCTCTGGCAAAGAAGGATCCCACATGACCCGACCCAACTTATATTCCATAACGTAAAAGGCGCGCCCAATCACTGCTTCGTCTTCACACAGGCAATACATGGCAGGTACAGGCACGTCAGTGCCTTGCAAGCCTTGCATCACAGCAAATTCACGCTCAATCGCATGTGCCGAGGGTAGCAGCTTGCTTACCGGACCGGGCTTTGCGCGCATCACATAGCTTTTGCTGGGGGTGTTTAAAAGATAAGTAGGGTTAGATTGACCGCCTTTGAACATGGCCACGTTAATGGGGCCTGCAAAACCAGCCAGATTTTTTTCCAGCCAAAGGGTTAAAGCTACGGTGTCAAACGCATGCTTGTCAGAAACAGGGCGGGTGCCGGTAAATGAGGGGTTGTCGCTCATGTCGTGCTCTAGTGGGTTAGGTTAAACATCGGTTTCAGTAATGCGCATCAGTGCTTCGCGGTCGCGTATCACCAAGCCGCCCGGTTCGATGCGAATCGTTTCTTCGCGCTCCATGGTTTTGAGCTCCTGGTTGACCCGCTGGCGTGAAGCACCCAGTAACTGTGCCAACTCTTCTTGAGCCAGTTGTAGGCCAATTCGCACATCGTTGGCATTGGCCAATGAAGGCACTCCATAACTGCGCGCTAGGTGTAACAACTGCTTGGCTAAACGGGCGCGTAAGGGCAGGGTGTTGAGGTCCTCTACCAAGCCATACAACTGACGTATGCGTCGCGAATGCAGTCGCAGCAGTGCTTCGTACAGTTCGGTATGCGTTGCAAGAATTTTTTTGAAGTCGGCTTTGGCCACGCACAGCACGGTTGTGTCGCCATGGGCATAAGCATCGTGGGTGCGCTGGTCGCCATCGAAAATAGATACATCGCCAAACCAGATGCCCGGCTCCACGTAAGTCAGAGTAATTTGCTTGCCCGAAATCGAGATCGAACTGACCCTTACCGCGCCTTTGGCGCAGGCAATCCATTCCTCGGGCGGCTCGCCCCGGGCGCCGATCAGGTCGCCGTCTTTGAATCGTTTGACGTAAGCACATCGCAGAATATCGTGTTTGAGTGAAGGTGATAGGGTCGAAAACCAGCGCCCTGCATTTATGGCAGCGCGTTCATCAATGGTAAGGATAGGTTCGTTCATTGTCTGTCCTGTGGGTGACTGTAATGCAACGGAAATTTTGTTCTTCGCATTGGTGTTCAGCAGAGCATCACTATAGTGAATATCGCTATGGTATAACTGAGAGATACGTGTTAAAAAGATGGCTGTAGTTTAATTATTTATAGTCTGCGTTGCTGCAGACCTTGGTTGAGAGGCAAATGGGCCGTTTGTTATGCGAGAATTCGTCCCACTGATGATGAAAAAAAACAAATCCATATTTCAATTTAGGCATACGGTTCTGGGCTTTTCCCTGCTGTGTGCATTTACATCTGCATCCGCTCTTTCTATTGATCGGGCTGCAGGCAATATTGTTTTAGGGCGACCACTTGATTTAACCGTTACAGTGAAGCTATCACCTGAAGATGAGCTTTCGGGTTTGTGTGCAACCGCTGATGTTTCCTACGGTGAGCAAACCATCGATGCTGGACGTATCACTGTGTCAGCTGAACCAGGTGCTTCAGCCAGTTCGCAAAATGTTCGTATCCGATCTTCTTACCCCGTGGATGAGCCGATTGTTGTGCTTCAGGTAAAGGCAGGATGTAAACAAACGGTTTCACGACGCTTTGTGCTTTTATCAGATTTGTCAGCGGATATCGATCGCCCCGCTGTTGTTCCTGTTGCCAAAGCTAATCCGTCGATCATCATCAATCCGCAAACAGAGTCGATGCTGACCATGGGTTCAGTCAAACTTGACACCCCATCTTCACCAGTGCCACAGGCTGTCAGCCAAACACCAAAATCTGTCTCATCGGTCGTCCGGATTAAGCCTAAATCATCTTTTCTGGGGGGCAATGGTAGTCAACTATCAACCCAACGTCCACGCTTAAAACTTACCCCCTTAGATTTATCGCAAGACTGGGATCCTGTGTTACAGGTCACCATAGAAATGCTGACTATGCCCGTTGAGGACTTAAATAAACGGCGTGAGGCTGCTGCCCTGTGGCGTTATTTGAATCTGTCACCTAAAGAAATTCTGCGAGTTAACGCACAGGAAGACGAGCTTAATCAAATTAAACTGATGATGGCAAAAAGCCAGCAGCAAATGCAAGAGCTCAATCAGCAATTGCAAAGTGCTGAAGAGCAGCGCTACGCCAACCCCCTGGTTTACACGCTTGCAAGTTTTATACTCCTGGTGTTAGGAGGAGCTGCATACCTTTACCACCGCATGGGTGGCAGGGGCATTCCAACGGCACAATGGTGGAAAACAGTTAACGCCGGTAACGATTTCCGGCCTTCAGAGTTTTCAGGAGATGAAGGTGATGCAGACACAGAATCCAAACCCGTAGTCCCAGTATCTAATACTGCTGAATCTACTCAAAAGCCGATTGATGTCAACAAGACTGTTTTAGTTGAAGGCAAAAAGAAGACCAAGATACCGGTGCAAGCGGAGAATGCTGCACAAGCTTTGCCAGACACTCAGGATAACAAACAGCCTGAAGTTCCCGATGAGCTCGATTTTGAACTGGACGTAGACATTAATGTTCCTCCAGCGCCAGAATCTGCTGCTGTGCAACATAAAGACTTTGAGCACAGTTTGTCAGGATCCATGCGTTCCATTAATACGCATGACATGCTTGATATACGTCAGCAAGCTGAGTTCTTTATGACTTTGGGTCAATACGAAGATGCTATTGATATGTTGCAGAACAGCATTCAACAAAGTGATGCAGCCAACCCATTGGTCTACTTGGATTTGTTAAAAATTCTGCACACATTAAGCCGTAAAACAGAGTTTGATAGTATTCGTAAAGACTTTAACCGTATTTTTTCAGGCAGGGTTCCTCCTTACATTGCTTTTAATGAACCAAGCAAGGGTCTGGAGACTTACCAGGATGTATGTGAAATTCTTACTACCCATTGGCCGCATCAATCCGCGGTTCATTACATTGAGCGCTGTCTTGTAAGAGGCTCGCCCGATGTGGCGTCTGGACGAGTCGAGCTAGAGGCATTCAGAGATTTGTTAATGTTGCATGATATTGCAAAACAATTGGATGACTCCGCTGATGCAAATATCAATGAATTTAGTACGGCGAAATCAGGTTTTGCCATCATGAACGACTTTTCAGATTCAGAGCCCATCATGCTGGATATGCCTGAGTTAGAGCCCGAGGCACCAGTCGCTGTTTCGCTGGCCCCTGATTTATTATTGCCACCTACTTTTGAAAATCAGCCCACTGCAGAAATTGACCTTGATCTGTCTGAACCTAAAGATAATCTGATTGACTTTGATCCATCCATTTTCTCATTGGATTTGCCAGAGACTAAGCAACAGTAATGCTAGCAAAAAGGGCGCTAATATAATTAGCGCCTAACTTGTAACGCACCCGGGTTAATGATATTGGTTGGCGTACCTTTGATAAAACTAGTAACATTGTCAAAGGCGCCGCTGTAGTACATTTCGTAGCTGTTTTGTTCTACATATCCAATGTGGGGCGTGCAAATGCAGTTTTCCAGTCTTAACAGGGCGTGCCCCTGAAGAATCGGTTCAGATTCAAAAACATCAATTGCAGCCATACCCGGTTTTCCACGGTTTAAGCAGGTAATCAGTGCTTCAGGTTCTAGCAGTTCTGCACGAGCGGTATTTACAAACAGAGCAGTATTTTTCATTAATCCAAGGTCAGCCGATGTCACAACACCCTTGGTTCTTTCTGAAAGTCGCAGGTGCAAGCTTAGGACGTCGGACTGTGCAAAAAAGGCTTCCTTGCTGGGTGCGCAAGCATATCCATCGGCCAATGCTTTGTCTCTTGAAGTTTGGCTACCCCAAACCGTAACGTGCATTCCAAATGCTTTGCCATAACCAGCAACCAGTTGACCGATTTTTCCGTAGCCCCAAATACCTAATGTTTTGCCAAGAAGTAGAGTTCCCAAAGCAAAGTTGGGTGGCATGGAGCCCATGCGCAACCCGGACTGCTGCCACACGCCATGTTTTAGGTTGGTAATGTATTGCGGTAGTCTGCGCGTAGCAGCCATGACCAATGACCACGTTAATTCGGCAGGTGCAAAAGGAGATCCTGTACTTTCCGCTACCGCTATGCCACGTTCGGTGCAGGCCTGAACGTCTATGTGAGTTCCAGCATGACCGGTTTGTGAAATGAGTTTTAATTTGGGTAGTTTTTCAACCAATCCACGGCTTATGTGGGTGCGGTCACGGTTCAGCACAATCACATCGGCATCTTTAAGGCGTACAGAAAGTTGCCCTATGCCTTTGACTGTATTGGTATAAACTTTGGCTTGGTAGGCATCAAGCTTGCTGGCGCATTGAAGTTTACGCACTGCATCTTGGTAATCGTCAAGTATCACAATATTCATGGCCACTATTGTGCCTTGTATGTCGCACTTTGGTTTGATTACCTTTTATTTTTGCAAGCCTTTTTAAGTTTTTGTCTATGGTTTAGGCCGCTTCAAGTGCAGCAAGCCGGTCTAGTTCGGCGCATACATCGGCCATACGACCGGAGATAACAATTCGACCAATACCAGTATGTGTGTGTTGTAAATCGAAAACCTGAACTACACGCACCGGCTTGTGCCTGGAAGCTTCGGTTTTACTGCTGCTTATAGTGTCTATGTTAATGACGGGGTGTTTGGTGGTGGTTCTTAAACTGCAGCGTTCTTCTGTATGGATTAAGCTGCTATCAAATTTAGGGTTAAATAAAGTCAGTATCCATTGCTGAACAGATTTAAAGAGTAAAGCGATTCCAAATGCGGTTGTGTTCATGTTGCTTCATCCTTGGTAAAAATTACATACTCATGTTGTTGCGAATGAGACCAACTGCTCGTCCTTCAATTTCAAAAGGCTCACCCGGGTACACCACAATCGTGTGGTAATCGGGGTTCTCAGGGTGCAGTTCAATCATGCCGTTGGTTCGGTTAAAGCGCTTAACTGTGACTTCATCACCTAAGCGTGCGACAATGATTTGTCCGTTTTTTGCTTCTTTGGTTGACTGAACAGCCAGCAGGTCGCCATCCATAATGCCTGCATCCCGCATTGACATGCCTCTAACCCTTAAAAGGTAATCTGGCGGGTATTGAAAAAGGGTGGGTTCCAAGTGGTAGGTTTGGTCAATATGCTCTTGTGCCAATATGGGCGAACCTGCGGCCACACGCCCGACCAGTGGTAAAGCCAGCTGCGCCAACTTTTCTATTGCATTGGCGATAGGTTTGGTTCGAGAAGCTAGGGATGTTTGTAATGTGTTTATTTTTAGCCGTATTCCGCGTGAGGTTCCGCTCACCAACTCTATGACGCCTTTGCGGGCTAAGGCCTGTAGGTGGTCTTCTGCAGCATTGGCCGATTTAAATCCCAACTCTTGGGCTATTTCAGCACGTGTTGGAGGGGCACCAGTACGCTGCATAGTGCTTTGAATAAGATCTAATATTTGTTGTTGTCGCGCAGTAAGTTTGGGGCTTTCAAGCATACTTACTCCTTCTGTGGGTAGTCATTGGTTATAAATTTAACTGTTTATTTGTACAGTAACTGTATTTTTATTCAGTTTTTTGTTTTTTGCAAGTAGGGCGCTTTAAAAATGTTAAAAAAAATTCTGATTTTAGGAACAGGTGGCACTATTGCTGGCATTGCAGGTAGTCCATTGCAAAACGTGTCTTATCAAGCCGCACAGTTAGACGTTGCTGAGTTGCTAAGAAAAGTTACCGTTCCTGCTACGTTGCATAGCCACTTAGTTATTGAAAGTGAACAAGTTTTTCAGATCGACAGCAAAGATATGCAATTTCAGCACTGGGTGTTTTTGGCAGAAAGGGTAATGCACTATTTGCAACATGACGATGTTGTATCAGTTGTCATTACCCATGGTACCGACACTCTTGAAGAGACCGCCTTTTTTTTATCTCGCATTCTTCCCGCTGAACTTATTGCAGCAAAGCCAGTGGTTCTGACGTGTGCTATGCGTCCGGCTTCTTCTTTACTCTCAGATGGTCCGCAGAATTTGCAAGATGCTATTACTGTGGCTGTTTCTCAAGGTGCCAGAGGTGTTTTGGTGGTGTGCGCGTCCACCGTTCATTGTGCTGAATGGGTGCAAAAATCTCACAGTTACAGAATCAATTCTTTTGATTCAGGCGATGCAGGTCCCTTGGGTTTTGTAGAGGAGGGGGCTTTGCGCCTAAATTACCCTTGGCCAGAGACGGACTCTACCACCCTTCCATTTAATATGAATGCACTGCATTTAGTGCCTTGGCCACGCGTTGAGATTGTCATGAATTATGTAGGAGCAGATGGAGTTATGGTGCAAATGCTTTGTGCTCCTTCATCGGATGTCAAAGGGTTAATAGTTGCAGGCACCGGTAATGCAACCGTAAGCCAATCGCTAGAGGCTGCTTTGTTAGCATGTCAGGCCAATGGTATTCGTGTGTTGCTTTCTAGTCGGTGTGCTTTTGGGCGTGTACTTGTAGATGCATCTGCTACAAGTACGATTGCACTGTCCAGATATTCCTCGCCAGTAAAAGCGCGCATCGATTTGATCCTTTCGCTATTG
>CALPVM020000107.1 GCA_943327015.2 Akkermansia muciniphila | reverse complement strand
TTTTTGGTAGTGGCGGTGCCGGGGCTTGTGGCGTTTGTGTTTGGATACTTTGCATTCCGATCGCGCATTAAAGGGGTGTATTTTTCTATCATCACCCAGGCGATGACGTTTGCTGCCATGTTGCTGTTCTTCCGCAATGAAACCGGCTTTGGCGGCAACAACGGCTTTACCGACTTTAAGCGCATATTGGATGTGCCAATTGCAACACCCCAGATGCGCATGTTTTTGTTTGTACTCACTGCAGTCACTTTGCTCGGGTTCTTTTTACTGGCGCGCTGGTTGGTGAATGCCAAGTTTGGGCGTGTTTTGCAGGCGATACGTGATGCCGAAAGCCGGGTCATGTTTAGCGGCTATTCGCCAATAGGTTACAAACTAACTATCTGGACGATTTCGGCCATGATGTGTGGTGTGGCCGGTGCGTTGTATGTGACGCAGGTGGGTATTATTAACCCGAGCGAAATGAGCCCTGCCAACTCGATTGAAATTGCCATTTGGGCAGCGGTGGGTGGGCGCGCTACTTTGATTGGGCCGATTGTGGGTGCATTTTTGGTCAATGGCGCTAAAAGCTGGCTGACCGTGGCTTACCCCGAGTTTTGGCTCTACTTTTTAGGTGCATTGTTTATTGCTGTCACATTGTTCTTGCCGCAGGGAGTGGTTGGGCTGGTAAAAAAACTCAAAGGGAATAAAACATGACTCCAGATTTACTAGAGCAAGGTGCACAGAGGCTGGCGGCGCGTGACGCCTTGCTGGCTGCAAAACAAGGGCAAACTGAGTCAGGTGGGCGGCAAGCCGGGTTTTCGCGGATTGTGAGTCCGGGTGAGGTGGACGTAGCGCATGGGCGTATTTTGTATCTGGAAGATGTGAATGTAAGTTTTGATGGATTTAAAGCCATTAACAACTTGTCTTTGGACATTGCACCTGGTGAACTGCGCTGCATTATTGGGCCTAATGGGGCTGGTAAAACCACGATGATGGACATCATTACCGGCAAAACACGGCCTGATTCTGGCACGGTGTATTTTGGTAGCACGATTGACTTGCTGCAGCACAAAGAGGCGGAGATTGCACAGCTAGGTCTTGGTCGCAAGTTTCAAAAGCCAACGGTGTTTGAGCAGCTTACCGTGTTTGAAAACCTTGAGCTGGCACTTAAAACAGACAAGAGCGTCAAGGCGTCGATGTTTTTTAAGTTGGACTCTGCACAACGAGACCGACTAGCCGAGATGCTGCACACCATTCATCTGGCAAACAGCGTTAACCGCATGGCGGGAACATTGAGCCACGGGCAAAAACAATGGCTGGAAATTGGCATGCTGTTAATGCAGGAGCCCAAACTGTTGTTGCTGGATGAGCCTGTAGCGGGAATGACCGATGAAGAAACGCACCGCACGGCAGAATTGTTTTTATCGCTCAAGGGTAAACATTCTTTGATGGTAGTGGAGCATGACATGAGCTTTATCCGTACCATTAGCGACATTGTGACGGTTCTGTGCGATGGCTCGGTGTTGGCTCATGGTACGTTAGACCAAGTGCAGGCCGATGAGCGTGTGATTGAAGTGTATCTGGGGCGTTAAGGGAGTCACTATGTTAAACATTGAAAACGTCAACCAGTACTACGGTGGGTCGCATATTTTGCGCGATGTGAGTTTGCAGGCAACCTTAGGTAAAGTAACCGTGGTGCTTGGGCGCAATGGCGTGGGAAAAACTACGCTGCTGAAGTCGATGATGGGCTTGGTACCGATTAAAACCGGGACTATGAGTTTGGCAGGAAAACCGATTCATGGCTATTCTCCCTACGAGCGTGCCCGTGCCGGTATTGGCTTTGTGCCGCAGGGGCGCGAAATTTTTGCACGCCTGACGGTAGAAGAAAACCTGCGTATGGGCTTGGCTTATAAGCCTGCCAGTACGCCGATTCCGCCGGAATTGTTTGAGTTGTTTCCGGTGCTGAAACAAATGCTGTCACGCAGAGGGGGGGATTTGTCGGGCGGCCAGCAGCAGCAGTTGGCCATAGCCCGTGCCTTGGCGGCACAACCTCGTGTGCTGATTCTGGATGAACCAACCGAGGGCATCCAGCCCAGCATTATTAAAGACATTGGCCGCGTTATTCGCATGCTTGCAGATCGGGGTACTATGGCGATTGTGCTGGTGGAACAGTACTATGATTTTGCCCAAGAGCTGGCCGATAACTATGTGGTGATGGAGCGTGGCGCAGTGATTGCGCGCGGATTGGGTAAAGATATGGAAGCCAATGGGGTGCGGGGGATGGTGGCGATTTGAGTTTTGGCTTGCTAGCCTTTGTGAAGATAAATGCCGATAACATATGTTTTAGTCATGAAGACTGCATAACCCCGTATTTAAGAGTCATTTAAAGATCGGTTAACACTGCCGACAAATCAAGCAATAAATCCATCTCCAAGTGCACAAGAAGTCACTTTTTGCATGAAAATAAAAAGCAAACAGGAGATTGAGGATGGATGCAAAACTGGACATGATTGTGATGCTGTTTAAGCGTCTCATGTCAATAACAAGAATACGGTTTATTGTTGAGCTCACGGTGCTTTTTTTGGTGGTGTGGGTGGGTTGCGCCGTGTTGGTGTACGAGTACGAAGTGGGAGTCAATAATCGTATCCATAGTTTGGCGGATGCTATTTATGTGTTGTTGGTGACGATGACAACCTCTGGAGATGCTGCGGTCGTGCCACTTACAGCGGGTGGGCGCCTGGTAGTAAGCTTCGCTTTAATTGTTTCCAAGTTGCTGACCGCGTTGCTATGTGCGGTGGCTGCAGCAATACTGATAGACCATAAATTGAAAATGGAGATGGGACTCAAAATGCATAAACTCGAAAATCACATCATCATCATGGGGTGGAACCTAAAGGGAGTCCAGATTATTTCTACCCTTCGCAATGACAAAAAACTGCACAAAACACCCATGCTGGTTATGGCGGACATTGAGCAAAAGCCGGTAGATGATGGCTTGGTGTATTTTACGCGTGCAAGTAATCCGATTCGAGGCGATTCGCTGCAACGCGCTTGCCTTGATCAGGCTCAGGTGATTATTGTGTTGGCTAATTATGCTGAACGTCAGCACGCGGATGCGCTCACCGCAGTCAATTGCCTGATGGCACGCAAAGCCAATCCTAAAGCACAAATTATTGCCGAATTGTTGGATCCTAATCAGCGGGTGTACCTCGAAGCTGCCGGTGCCAATGCTGTGGTCAGTATTGGCGATGTTGGCGGATTTTTGCTGGCCGAAGCGGCTTTGGGTAGCCAAGAGGCGCAACAACTACTGCACCATGTCACCCATCGCAAAGAAACCTAACCACCGCCGGCGTGAGTAATTCGATTTATAAAGGCGGAGATAGGTGGTTTTTTGCCGTAATTCGATTTATTTGCAAATAAAAAGCTGTTTCGTATTGATTTGTCACTTGAGATAGGTTACAAACTCTAATAGTGAGTAACGTGATTTACATACGTGTTTTGTCTTAAGTCACTAAAGCTTACTTCAAATTCCAATTTTTTACAGAGGAACCTATGTCAGACAGCTTGCAAAACTGGGTTGGTCGTAACCGGCCACCACGCGTTCAAATTACATACGACGTGGAAATCGGCACCACCGTTGAGAAAAAAGAGCTCCCCATGGTGGTGGGCTTGTTGGCGGATTTGTCTGGACAGCCTGCAGTGGCGCCACCTAAACTCAAAGATCGACGTTTGGTTGAAATTGACAGCGAAAATTTCGATGGCATTATGGCCAAAATCTCTCCACGTCTGGATTTGTCTGTGCCAGACACCATGAAGGGCACTGGCAAGCTCAAAATTGAACTCAATTTTAAAGAGTTTGCAGATTTTCATCCCGAAGCCATTGTTAGCCAAGTTCCCCGTTTGGCCAAGTTGCTAGAAGCACGCCAACAGCTGCGCGACCTGCTCGCTAAGCTTGACGGTAACGACGAACTCGACAGTTTGCTGGAAAACATCGTTCAAAGCACCGAAGAGTTAAAAACAGTACAAACCCAAGCCAATGCCGGTGCCGAAGCACCTGCTGATGCAGCTGCGGCTTAAACCCCAAGGGTTAAGCAACACATCCGGTTCGTGCTTCGGCACACCCCTCATTTTTTAAAACGGTAATTGAAATGGCAACAACAGAAGAATCCGGTGGCGCAGCGTCCACCACAGTCAACAGTGAACTGAGTCTGTTAGACCGCATTGTGGTCGAAGGTAATATGGCCGTAGAGCCATCCCAAGGCACCTATGCTAAAAAATTGATCGGCCAGTTTGCCTCGCAAATTCTGGACGAAGGTATGAAAACCAGCCCCGACAAGGGCGTGGTTGCCATGATCAACGAACGCGTTGCTGAGATCGACAAACTCTTGTCTGACCAGCTTAACGCCATCATGCACGACCCCGCTTTTCAGGCGCTTGAAGCCTCTTGGAGAGGTTTGCATGACATGGTATTTGGTACGTCCACCAGCTCACGCCTGAAACTGCGTTTACTGAACGTGACTAAAAAAGAATTACTCAAAGACCTCGAGTCTGCTGTCGATCACGACATGAGCGTTCTGTTTAAGAAAATTTACGAAGAAGAGTATGGTACTTTCGGTGGCCATCCTTACTCCGTGCTGATTGGTGATTACACCTTTGGTCGCCACCCTCAAGACATGGCGTTGCTTGATCGCATTGCCAAAGTAGCTGCTGCTGCACATGCACCGTTTATCGCTGCCGCGGCCCCAGCCCTGTTCGACATGAAGTCTTACACGGAGTTGGGTGTGCCGCGCGACCTGTCTAAGATTTTCGAAAGCGCAGAGCTCGCCGCATGGCGTGGTTTCCGCGAGTCTGAAGATTCACGCTACGTGTCCTTGGTGCTCCCAAGCTATGCAGCTCGCTTGCCGTACGGTGCAAAGACCAATCCGGTAGAAAACTTCAATTTTGAAGAAGATGTGGATGGCAAAGACCACTCCAAATACCTGTGGGCTAACTCCGCCTACCAACTCGGTTTGCGTATTACCGATGCATACTCCAAATACGGCTGGTCTACGGCCATCCGTGGCGTAGAGGGCGGAGGTAAAGTGGTTGGTATGGCTGCACACACCTTTAAAACTGACGAAGGTGATGTTGCATTGAAATGCCCCACCGAAGTGCTTATTACGGATCGCCGCGAAAAAGAACTCAACGACCTCGGCTTTATCGCTATCGTTAATTCAAAAGGTTCTAATTTTGCGTCCTTCTTTGGCGGCCAAACAGCTAACAAGCCCAAAGTGTATACACAAGATTCGGCCAATGCTAATGCTAATTTGTCGTCACGCCTGCCTTATGTGCTGGCCGCTTCACGTTTTGCTCACTACATCAAAGTGATGATGCGCGACAAGGTTGGTAGCTTCCAAACCCGTGGTCAAGTCGAGTCGTTCCTCAACAACTGGATTGCTGATTATGTGTTGCTCAGTGAAGAAGCGCCTCAGGAAATGAAAGCTCGCTTCCCCTTGAGCGCGGCACGCGTCGATGTAACTGAAGTTCCAGGCAAGCCTGGCGCTTACAAGGCTACATGCTTCTTGAAGCCACACTTCCAAATGGAAGAGCTAACTGCTTCTATTCGTTTGGTGGCTGATTTGCCTGCACCGGCCTAATTTGCCTGTTGATTATTGCGGCCGGTACTTATCCGGCCTGCATACCCATTGAAAAAATAAACGGAGTTATTTATGATTTATTTGAAAATTGCATCTATTAAAGGCAATTGTACTGAAGACGGCTACAAAGAGCAGATTTTGATCGACTCGTTTAGCCATGGTTTGTCCAACCCATTGACTGCAGCTATTGGTAATACTGACCGTACATCAGATGGTCCACACTTTACTAACATGAGCTTTTCTAAGGTCATGGATTCTTCATCTCCAGGTCTCTGGCAAGCATGTGCCGGTAACCGCAAGCTGGGTGAAGCCACCGTGTCTGTGACACGTATCGAGCAAGACAAGCAAATGAATACCATTGTGTATGTATTGGGCGATGCAATGATTGAAGACATCAATACCGCTGGCTCCTCTGGCAACGACTTGCCACAAGAGTCGTTTACCATCAACTTCACCTCCATTACTTCACAGTTTACGCAGCAAAATGCTGACTCTACCAAGAAGGGTGTATCTCCGTTTGGTTGGGATCTTAAAGAAAATAAAGCTTTGGCTCCTAAGTAACGTGGCATCTTTGCGTGCCTTTGCGTTTACTCTAACGTGAAGGCACGCTTTGCACTTATGTCGGAACTTACACGTGGCGCTTTCGTTCCTTTGTTCGATCGTCTTTCGACGGCAGATACGAACTTTAAAACAGAACCATTGCTGACGCCTGAGCAGTTGCAATCTTCAATTGCGCGGGATTTGTCGCGCCTTTTAAACACCCGATCCAGCTTGTTGGTAGCAGAATATATTGCTCAAGCTGGAACGACTCTTGATTACGGAATGCCTGATATTTCAGCTCTATCGGCCA
Organism: Akkermansia muciniphila; assembly: GCA_943327015.2. Taxonomy (GTDB): domain Bacteria; phylum Pseudomonadota; class Gammaproteobacteria; order Burkholderiales; family Burkholderiaceae_C; genus Allorhodoferax. Next base: position 1,068 of record CALPVM020000107.1, on the reverse strand, counting down.
AGTCAGATTCGGACCTTGCTGTTTTGCAGACCTTAGTTACCCATGCCATTCAATGCTTTGAGCCAAGGCTAAATCATGTCGAAGTTAAGGCCTTTGCATCTACTAAGTTTGCAGGTGGGGTTGTGCTTATCATTAGTGGCGTAGTTACGATTGGCTTGATGCTCAGGCAACTCAATTTTGAATTGCAAGTTGATCAACGCCAGACCACTCGCGTTGGAGTGGCTTGATCATGGCAGAAGTTGTCCATTCCGACTTACTACAATACTACAAACGGGAGTTGTCGTATCTGCGCGATCAGGGCGCCAATTTTGCCAAGCGCTATCCCAAAGTGGCATCGCGCCTTTCATTGCATGGCACAGAGTCTTTAGATCCGCACACTGAACGTCTGATTGAATCAGTCGCCTTTTTATCTGCGCGGGTGCATCAAGATCTGGATCGCGAATTTCCGCAGGTTGCAGCGGCATTGTTAGATAATTTATGCCCTACATTGACGCAGCCTCTGCCTTCTATGAGCATTGCCGGTTTCGGTTTGGATCCTACCCAAGGCAAGGTGACGTCAGGATTTCAAATTCCACGTCATACTGCCTTGTATGTTAATGCGGGTAACGGTCAGCAATGCCGTTTCCGTACTGCCTGGGATACCGTGCTCTGGCCTGTGACGGTTAACAAGGCAATGATAGATAGTGGTGTTAGTTTGCGCTTGCATTTTGAGTGCACTACTGAAACCGATTTTGCAGAACTGGAAATGGATAGCTTGCGCATCCATTTACAAGGCGACTGGATGAGCACCATGCCCTTGTATGATTTTTTGGTGTCTGACGTAGCGCAGGTGCAAATCATTCCTGAGGGTGACTATGCCCGCACCATGCCTGATGGCAGTTGGGCGGAGGTAGGTTACGATCAAAACGAAAATGTGTTGCCTCAACCCCCCAATGCCCAGCCCGCCTATGGGTTGATGCAAGAGTATTTTGCTTTTCCACGTAAGTTTCATTTTTTTGAACTACGCAACTTGCGTGCATTTACGGGTAAATGCAAACGCTTTGAAGTGCGACTCCGATTTACCCAGCC
>CALPVM020000106.1 GCA_943327015.2 Akkermansia muciniphila | reverse complement strand
TGTAGAAGAAGAGCACCAAAGTAGCGATATTCCAGACGAAAGTGAAGAAGAAGAGTATGTCTACTACCCGGTGCAGATGGAAAAACTAAAAGCCATGAACCCGACATTCAGCTTTACCAAGCTGGAACAAATACCAATGGTGGCGTCACCCATTGTGCGTACCTGCGACAACACCCAGTACCCATCCATCAGCAAAGGGGATGTACGTAATGCGGGTGGCATATTATTTTCGGTGCCGATTTACAATTTTAAAAATCAATTCATGGGTTTGGTTTCCGTGATTGTGCGGGCCAATGTGTTTGAGGCAGCGTTGCTGGATGTGCCCCATTTGATAATTACGGACGAAGACCGGCTAGAGGCAGAAAAACAGCAATGGTCTATGCCAGGCGTGTCTGAACTGATGTGGTCTAACCCAGAGTATGGTGTGCAGGTGTTTGACCGGCGCAATTCGGCTTTGTCCTCCTTGCTATCGGCCAAAGCGGCAATGTCATTTGAAGAGCGAACCATGCCGGTGGTAACACCGTATGGAACACAATGGACCTTACACCACCGTATTGACCCGGATAAATTGCAGCAAATTGCGCGTGATGCCGAGCAGAAGTATTTCTTGCCACTGGTTTTTACCTGTTTGGTGTATTTTGCACTTTGCGTCTTGGTGGTGGTGTATGCCAGAACACGCATGTTCAAACTCGATAAAGATCATGCAGAATCTGAGCGTCGGGTAGCAGAGTTAGCGCGTCAACAGGCAGAGGACGCCAGAGAACAAGCCGAAATTGCCAAAGAACAAGCAGAATTACAACGCCAACAGGCTGATGAGGCGCGCCAACAAACGGCCAAGGCATTGGATGAACTCAAATCTACCCAAACGCAACTGATTGCCGCCGAGAAAATGGCATCGCTTGGTTTGTTGGTGAGTAATGTGGCGCATGAAATTAACACACCGATTGGCGCAGTCAAATCCAGTGGCGCATTAATTGCAGATACTTTAGATGCCACCCTGGCTGATATGCCCAAGCTTTTTGCTGTGCTCGACCCAATACCGCGCGGCCTGTTTGTGCAACTTATTATGCAAAGCAAGGCCATGACTCAGCCTTTGAGTGTGCGTGAAGAACGTGCGCTCGTAAAAGCGTTAACCACCAAGTTAGATGATGCGGGCGTGCAGGATGCTGGCCCAAAAGCAAAGCTTCTTGTTAAATTTAGGGCGCAGGATCAGGCATTAGATTACTTGCCCTTACTTAACCACCCTGAAGCAGAGTTTGTGTTGGCGGCCGCATCCAATATAGCCAATATTGTCAGTAGCACCCACAACATTAATCATGCAGTAGAAAAAGTCAGCCGCGTTGTCTATGCGCTCAAAGCTCTCTCCGGGGACGATGTTTTGCGTGCCGTAACGCAAGCGCCCCTGCATTCTGATATGGACAAAGCCTTAGCCAAGTACCAGAACCAGATGCAGAACGTAGAATTGGTGCGGCATTACCAATCGGATATGCCTTCTATTCACGCCGACCACGATGCCATAGAGCAACTGTTTATTCATCTTGTCATGAATGCTTTGCAAGCCATGAACTACGAAGGCAAGCTCGATATTGGTTTAAAAGCCGAAAACAATCAGGCCACCATTAGCGTAACCGATACCGGTACCGGTATTGCCGATGATATCAAGGGCCGTATCTTTGAGCCGTTCTTTACCACCCGTACATCGGGCGAGGGTAGTGGCATGGGCTTGGCAATCGTTAAGCGTATTGTGGAGCAGCATCAAGGCACCGTAATGTTGCAAACGCAGGTTGGTGTAGGCACTACATTCACGGTCACGATGCCGTATTTGCAAAATACATAGTGGCATTTTGCTATTTTTATTAAAGTTGGCTAGCTAGTCTAAATAGGCTATTGGTGTTGTTGTTGCTCAAGATCGGTGACTTGGTTGCTGTACATTAAGCTGCATGTCCATACATCAAATACGTCTTGCTAGCTGTCAAGCGCAAGCTGCATTATTTTGAACTTGCGCAATTATCCTTATAAATTGCTGTTTGGCTTGTTGCTTTGTTGGTGTGCGTTTGTAAGCTTTGCAACGCCGCAGACCATTCAGGCAAACTCTACCTTTACCCAGCGTAGCATTGGGCTAGACTTGCAGTTTTTTGAGGATACTTCTGCCAAGCTTTCATTGGAAGACATCCGTAGCCCGAATTATGCGGCGCAATTTATAAAGTCTACCCAAACCAACCCGAATTTTGGCTATACACACAGCGCACACTGGGCGAGATTTTCGTTATCTGCAGTCAAGCCTTTGTTTTTGACGCTTGGCTATGCCCAGACCGATGCAATCGACTTATGGTGTTTTAATGCGCAAGACATCCAACTGATCCATCAGCGTGCTGGTGACCATGTGTCGTTAGAGGAGTGGCCGGTTGAATTCCGTGAGCCCACCTTTGTGCTGCCGGCATCCACGCAAAACTGTTGGCTGCGGGTCGAGTCGGGCGCTTCCTTGCAGTTTCCGCTTACTTTGCGTAGCCAAGAGGTTTTTGAGCAAAAACGACTTATAGACACAACCATGCAGGCATTATTTTTTGGTGCCTTGTTGGTAATGGTTGCCTATAACGGTTTGATCGCGCTGGCAACCTTATCTTTGCCATACGGCTTCTACACCCTGTTTTTGATAAGCAGCGGTGCATTTATGGTGGCCTTGGACGGTATTGGTTTTTCTGTGTTGTGGCCCGGTGCCATTGGCTGGTCAGACAATATATTGTTATTTTTTATCATTGCAAGCGGCATAACCTCGTCAGGATTTGCCATGACGCTATTGGACATCAAGCAATCTTCGCCGCGCTTTTGGAAGCTGGGTGTGCTGTTGATAGGCTACTTGGTGCTTGTTGCCTTATCCATACCGTTTATTTCTTACTCTGTGGGCATTCGACTCATTATTTTGAGTATCCCAGTTTGGGGGCTTTTTTTACTCGGTTCCAGTGTCTCTCTGGCATGGCAGGGTGTGCGGGTGGCACAAATATTTCTGGCTGCTTGGTTTGTGTTTATTTTGGGTGTGTTGGTTAATATTATGAGTGTGCTGGGTTGGCTGCCATATTCGGTTTGGGCATCGCACGCGCCACAAATAGGTTCTGCCATAGAGTTTGTTATGCTCTCATTTGCGTTGTCAGACCGCATTAAGGTGTACCAAAAAGCGTTGTTGGCTTCTGAACACAAAATGGTCGAAAGTCTGCGTTCATCGGAGCAGAACCTCGAAAATAAAGTCAAAGAACGTACTGTTGCACTTGAAATGGCCAACCAGGAGATTCTGGGGGCCTACACTTTGGCAGAAGCATCGCGCGAACAGGCAGAGGCCGCGCGCCTGCAAGCCACCCATGCACTGGCTGAGTTACAGGCAGCCCAAGCCCAGCTGATTCAGGCTGAGAAAATGGCTTCCCTTGGCTTGTTGGTCAGCAATGTGGCGCATGAAATCAATACGCCCATAGCATCTGTTAAATCCAGTGGTGCAACTATTGCAGACTCACTGGAGTCCACTCTTACCCATTTGCCTGAACTTTTGGAGATTTTGGATAAGCCTGACCGAAAGTTGTTTTTGCAGTTGATCACGCAAACCCGAGGCACCGATGCTTTGCTTGGCACCCGTGATGAGCGCTTGCTTACCAAACAAGTAACCACAGTTCTGGAGGCGGAGGGAGTGGAGGGAGCCATTCGCAAAGCGCGTTTGATTGTGAAGCTGCGGGCGCACAAAAGTGCAAAAGACTATGTGCCACTCATGTTTCGTCCTGACAGTGATTTTGTCTTAAATGTTGCCGCAAGCGTGGCTGATGTTGTAAATGGTACCAGCAACATCAACTCTGCCGTGGAGCGGGTGAGCCGCATTGTGTACTCTCTCAAAGAACTGGCGGGCGGTGAGCGAGCCAGTGCTATGTTTGAAACCCATATCCACCAGGGGATAGAAAAAGCAATTGCATCTTTCGGTACGCAAACCCATGACGTAGATATTGTGCGCAACTACCAGGATATGGGGCCTTTGCGCTGCGACCCTGATGCCCTGCAACAGGTGTGGACGCATTTGATTTTGAATGCTTTGCAGGCCTCTCATTACCGTGGCACCTTAATGATTGGCTTGCGCGCTATGGGCAACCATGCCGAAGTTCGGATCGCCGACTTTGGCTGCGGCATTGCACCGGACATCAAAGAACGCGTCTTTGAACCCTTTTTCACCACCCGCACCTCTGGAGAGGGCGGTGGTATGGGCTTGGCTATCGTCAAGAAAATCTTGGAGCAACACCGGGGTCGCATCGAAATGCAAACCGAGCTGGGTGTAGGCAGCACGTTTACGGTTTTTTTGCCCTACACCTGATAGCCAAACTAAGCTTGTTGCGGGATTTTGGCACTCAGTTTAAGTATTTTGAAATGGTGCGGCTGGTTGTTTCCGGAAGATGCTGGTAACGCATTGCGAATTTGCGGTTTGCCCTCTGCGGTGCAGTGTAGTACGGGGTCAGGGTAGAGCTCTTCGCTGCTTTGACCCAAAATGGCAACATACGGCTGGTCTACTGCGTCACTGCGTCGTAAAACAACAGCCAATTCACCGCTGTCTAGCCGCACATAGGTGCCGGGTGGGTAAAGCCCTACGGTTTTTAGCAGTGCATTGGCCACTTCGTCAGCTTTGGAGTTGTTCTGCGTCATGATGGTGCGCGCAGATACTGCCGCACTGCGCGCGGCGCGCGATATACGAGGGCTAATCATGGCCGCATAGCGGTCAACCGCTTTCAAAATGCGGCTCAGGCGGATTGAAGTCGAAACCACTGGCAAGTCGGTGCGCTCAACGGATTCATCATGGTGCAGCGTCACTATGTCTAGCCAGTCGTCTTCGTAGATCCCCTTGCTCGCTAAAATCATGGCGCCTTTGATGGGGTGGGCGCGAATAGCGGCTTGTTGTTTAGGCGTAGGTTTTTCTACCTGGTTGGCAAGTTCGTCTTGAAGCGCCGTCATGCCAATATTCATCGTGAGTGCCGCATGAACCAAACTGTCGCGCTCGCTCGGTATGATTTTGAGCTCGGTAGCGACCAAGTGGCACAACACTCCGCACACCAAGGCATGCGATGCGCTGTACCCCACAGGTGAATTGCTGGCTAGCTGAAACAACAGGTACAAACCCATGTCGTAATCTTGCTCTATCAGGCTTTGGATCCAGCGGTCGTACTGGGTAATGCGCGGGCCAAATTCTTCGGTAGCCTCAGGGTTGTTGAGCAATGTGGAAAGGCCGGATTCCAAATCTGACCACTGTCCTAACAAGTCTTCGTATTCGTTTTCGTTTTCTATTTGCATGACATCCTCGTTAGTCCCGGAAATTATTAAAGCTCAATGGAATATCGGTAATCTCTTTTTTAAGTAACGCCATGGCGGTTTGCAGGTCATCGCGCTTGGCGCCTGTCACGCGCACGCTGTCTCCTTGAATGGCGGCTTGTACCTTGAGTTTGCTGTCTTTAACGAGGCGCTGGATTTTTTTTGCTAACTCGGACTCAATGCCGTTGCGAACTTTAATCACCTGTTTGACCTTGTCGCCACCCATTTTTTGTACGTCACCTACATCTAGAAAACGCACATCCACATTGCGTTTGGTGAGCTTATTGCGGAGCACGTCATCTATTTGAGCTAATTGAAACTCGGCATCGCCAATCAGGGTGATTTCTTTGTCTTTTATTTCAATGCTGGCTGCGGTGCCTTTGAAGTCAAAACGGGTAGAGATTTCTTTGGCGGTGTTGTCTACGCCATTTTTTACGTCTACCAGGTTGGCTTCGCATACGGTATCAAATGAGGGCATGGTGTCTAACTAAGGTTACAAAAAATTAAATACGTTCATTGGCAATGCGACAATGTCAGCATGATGGTTGAGAAAAATATTCCCCTACAAAGCTTCAATACTTTTCGTATTGTGGCCAAAGCACTGACGCTGGTGCGCATAGCTTCGCAAGCGGATATTGTTGCATTTTTATCCGCTCCTGAAAACCGCACCGAAACAAAATTTGTTTTGGGTGGCGGCAGTAATATTGTGCTGACTGGTGATGTAAAGCCTGTGGTGTTAAAGGTGGAGATCAAAGGTCGCAGACTTGTACAGGAAACAGCCAAATCATTGATTGTGGAAGCGGGTGCTGGCGAAAACTGGCACGATTTTGTGGCTTGGACCCTGCAGCATGGGTACCCCGGCCTCGAAAACATGGCGCTTATTCCGGGTACCGTAGGAGCATCGCCCGTGCAAAACATCGGCGCCTATGGCGTAGAGCTGCAGGACCGTTTTGAATCTCTGGATGCCATAGATTTAACCACCGGCCAGATTTTTACCTTGAATGCTTCTCAATGTGCGTTTGGCTACCGCGATTCCATTTTTAAGCATGGCGACAAAATGGGTCTGAAAGACCGCGCCTTGATCTTGCGGGTGCGCTTTGCTTTACCCAAAGTCTGGAAACCGGTGCTGGGCTATGCCGATATTGAAAAGAAAATGGAACAAGAAAATTGCTCCAACCCTACGCCGCAACAAATATTTGAATGGGTCTGCGCCATACGCAGTGCCAAACTGCCTGACCCGAATGTCATTGGAAATGCAGGCAGCTTTTTTAAAAACCCGACCGTCACTGCAGAGCAATGTGAAGACATTATTGCCCGCGATCCAAAGGTGGTGCACTATCAATTAGACGATGGCACTTTCAAGCTGGCAGCGGGTTGGTTGATTGATACCTGCGGCTGGAAAGGCAAATCTGTGGGACAGGCAGGCGTATACGAAAAACAGGCATTGGTGCTGGTTAATCGTGGCTCAGGCACCGATGGCAATGGAGCCACCGGTGGCGAAGTCATGACTTTGGCTCGTGCCATTCAAACCAGTGTGTACGAGCGTTTTGGCATCATGCTGGAAACCGAGCCGGTGGTGGTGTGATGTTTATCTTACGCTGGATAAAGGAAATGGTGGCAGCATCTTTTTTGGTGTACGGTGCCCTTTCTTTTGCATTAATTCGTCAAGGCTGGTCTGGGGTGCACGCATGGCTGGTGCTGACAGTTTTTTTAACCTTTGTTTCAGCGCTTGTCTATCTATGGTCGCAACGTCAGCGTGAACTATGGGTGCGGGAGCAGCCATTACCACAGTTTTTAAAGCGTAAAGTCAGGCAAATGTATCCTAATTTGAGTGGTAAAGATCTAGATTTGGTAGAGCGAGGTTTACGCCAGTTTTTTCTATCGTGTTTCAGAAGCAATAAAAAGTTTGTAGCCATGCCGTCACGCGTGGTAGATGCCATGTGGCACGAATTTATTTTGCATACCAAGGGTTACAAGGATTGGTGTTCAATTGCATTGGGGTGGTTTTTACACCATACACCAGCCGAAGCATTGGGCCATAAGGTGCAAAATAATGATGGACTCAGGCGTGCATGGTACTGGTCATGCAAAGACGAAGGAATTGATCCCCAAAACCCTACGCGCCTACCTTTGCTTTTTGCGTTGGATGCCAAGCTTGGTATTGCCAATGGTTTTAGTTATGCCCCTGATTGTGCAGATATCAACAACAAAAATGCCAAGGGTGGC
>CALPVM020000105.1 GCA_943327015.2 Akkermansia muciniphila | reverse complement strand
GCCAAGAAGTTGAAAGACTAATGATTGCGTTTCAATCTCATGACCGAACCACGCAGATTCTGAACCAAATCAAGCTCACAATGGACGCAGCCACAGAACGCTTAAATTCGCAAGACCTACCCGATGCGGAAGAATGGAGCAATCTGCTCAGTCAAGGCTACGCCACCTTTGAGCAGCATGCCACCCATTCGGGTCAATCTGCACAAAAAGCACAAACTTCATCTGCCGTATTTTTCTAATTACTCACCACCAAAAAGACTAAAGCATGAGCAAAACTATTTTGATTGTTGACGACTCCAGTTCTTTGCGCACAGTTGTGAACCTTGCGTTAAAACGCGCAGGCTACGACGTCATAGAAGCGGTTGACGGCGAAGACGGCCTGACCAAACTGGATGGCCGCAAAATTAATCTTATTGTGTGCGACGTCAATATGCCTCGTTTAAATGGCATAGAGTTTGTAGCAAAAGTAAAACAACACCCACGTTACAAGTTTACACCCGTCGTTATGCTCACCACCGAAGGGCAAGATGCAAAAAAAGAGCAAGGGCGCGCCGCCGGAGCCAAAGCTTGGATTGTTAAACCCTTTAATCCGCCAGTATTGTTAGACGCCATAGCAAAATTGGTATTACCTTAATCAGGGAAGCAACCATGACCGCAAGTTTTGAACTTCCCGCAGAGCTGAATATTTACACCGCAGCAGAAACAGGCCAATCCCTGTTAACGTGGTTTACCGACCATAAAAATCAACATGTAACATCTTTAACGCTTGATGGACATGCGGTTGCCGAAGTAGATGCCGCGGGCCTGCAACTGCTTGCCTCGCTTCACAATAGTTGCCTAACCCATGCGCTGCATTGGCAACTTAACCATGCCAGCCACACCCTTGCCATTGCCTGCGCCCGCTTGGGCATTCCAACTGGAACACCCGCATGAGTACCACCAACAACGATGACCAGAGTTTTATTCTAGAAGCACTGCCCGTATTTATTGCCGAGGCCAACGAGCAGCTCACCAGTTTAGAAGACCTGTTGCTTCAGCTCGAAGAAGACCCCGAAAACCGTGGTCTGTTAGACGAACTATTCCGCTGTGCACACACCATTAAAGGCTCTGCAGGTATTTTTGGTTTACACCAAGTCGTAGCATTTACCCACCATGTAGAAACTTTGCTGGACCAAATGCGCGAGGGCGATGTAACACTCAGCCCATCTCTTAGCACACTTTTACTTCAGTGTGGCGACGCCATTAGCCATCTTATTGAAGCTGCCAGCAACCCGCAACTTGACCTACCAGAACACGAACAAGAAAGAAAAATTCTGGTCAATCAGTTACAAACGTATACGGGTGATTCGCATGCGGACAATAGAGTAGAATCAAGCCCAACCGATATCGCCGGCACCCAAAGCGGTGAACAAGAATGGTGCATTCTTGCTGCGTTTGGACAAGATACATTCCGCAACGGAATGGATCCTATCTCCATCCTGACTTATCTCGAAAGTGTGGGCACAGTAAGCAATGTGCAATGCAAGCTCGACCGTATACCTGAACTTGGCGCTCTGGATGCAGAATCGTGTTTTATCAGTCTGCGCTGTTTTATCACCACCAATGCCGGCTTGGAAAAAATTGAATCCGCCTTCAGTTTTGTGCGTGAAGAGTGCGAACTACAAATTACTCCATTAAACCCGCCTGCAGCATCAGAGCCCCCTCAACCCAGTACCGAAGTTGCCATACCCACTAACCCAGTGGCCGTTGCGGACCCAACCAGCACGGATGCAGCACCTAAATCAAACAAAGCTAAGGCTGCAGTTCCCAACGAAGAATCACGTTTTATTCGGGTGCAGGCAGACCGGCTCGACACCGTCATTAATTTACTGGGTGAACTGGTTGTTGCCAGTGCAGGCGCAGAAATGCTGGCTCGCCAAACGCGCCAAAATGCCCTCATTGAAGCCAACCTGAATATGGCGCGCCTGATCGAAGAAATTCGCAATGGCACGCTGCAGCTGCGTATGGTTCCTATTGGCGAGGCATTTAGTCGCTTTCGGCGGGTGGTGCGCGACACCGCCAATTCGCTGGGTAAAGACGTCAATTTTGAGTTCTTTGGTGGTGAAACCGAGCTTGATAAATCCATGGTCGAAAAAATTTCCGACCCTATGATGCATCTGGTGCGTAATGCACTCGACCATGGCTTAGAAAGTCCTGAAGAGCGCATAGCTGCAGGCAAATCTGCGCAAGGCATGTTGCGCCTGAGCGCCAAACATGAAACTGGTAGTATTTTGATCCGTATTGAAGACGACGGTCGTGGCATTCGCCGGCAAAAAGTTTTAGCGCGTGCCTGGGAACGCGGCCTGGTAGAAAAAGGCGTTACTCCCTCAGACGCAGAAATTCTAAAACTCATTTTTGCCCCTGGTTTTTCTACGGCAGAGCAAGTTACCAACCTCTCAGGCCGGGGTGTGGGAATGGATGTGGTGCGCAGCAATATTGAGGCACTGCGCGGCTCGGTACAAATAACCAGCGTTGAGGGTTATGGCACCCAGATCAATATACGGCTCCCCCTTACGCTGGCCATTATTGACGGCTTTTTGGTGAGCGTGGGTGAATCTAAATTCATTCTACCCCTCGAATCGGTAGTAGAAGTCATTGAAACCGGCGTACCCTTGCTCAATAGCGGGCGTCCTAGTGTGAGTTGCGTGGAGTTGCGTGGCCGAGTACTGCCCGTGATTAACCTGCGGCAAATGTACAGCATTAACGATCCCCTGCCCCAGCGCGCCAGCACCGTGGTCGTGCAATCTGGCACTCAGTATTACGGTATAGCTGTGGACCATTTAATGGGACAACACCAAACAGTTATTAAACCCATGGGTCGCATATTTAAGAGTTTGCAATGTATTTCAGGGTCATCCATCCTTGGCAACGGCGAAGTTGCACTGATTCTTGATATTTTTGCACTCGGTGAAATGGCAGCCGAACATGCTGAGCCGTCCAACACTACCAACCACAGTCCACGCGAAGCCACGACTTCTCGCGCACAAACTATTTAATCCATACCTAGGAACTCACTCATGACCACCATTAACCCCACATGGATTGCAAAACTGGTAGCAGGTACAGAAATCGAGAAAGCCAACGAAGAATTAAGAAAACTGGAACTCGCTCGTAACAAAGCAGAAGCCGCTTTTAATGAGGCCAACGAACAATACCAACAGGAAGCCCGCAAGCTGTACGAGGCAAACCAAAGTTTGGCAACCGCTAACCAAAAACTAGCGGAAACAACGCAAAAATTAAGCGCTACTGAATCAGAACTCAAAGTGCGTACAGACATCATGAATGTTACGAGCATTGTGTCTGAGTCCGATAAAAAAGGCGACATCCTCAGCATCAATGAAAAATTTATTGAGGTGTCTAAATACAGCCGCACGGAACTGATTGGCAAGCCACACAACACCACACGCCACCCCGACATGCCTAAAGACACCTTTAAGCAACTGTGGTCTACCATTGGACGCGGCGATATGTTTCGCGGCATTATCAAAAACCGCGCTAAAGATGGCACCCCCTACTACGTAGATGCTGTTATTGCACCTATCTTGGGTGAAAACGGCAAGCCCATGAAGTATTTGGGTGTGCGTTACGACATTACAACGACTGAGCTCGAGCGCCACAATGCACGAGGCATATTGGGTGCTATTGACACTACATTTGCTTATATAGAGTTTGATCTGTCAGGTCATGTCTTGACCGCTAACAAGATTTTTTTACAGCTCATGGGCTACCAGTTGGATGAGATCAAGGGCAATCACCACCGCATGTTTGTCGATCCAGCATTCAGCGCGTCGGCTGCCTACGCCGTATTCTGGCAAGAACTCAATCTGGGCAAATCACAAAATGACACCGTTAAGCGCATGACCAAGTCCGGTCAGGAGGTCTGGGTTCAAGCTGTCTATGCCCCCGTTAAAGATGAAATGGGTCGTGTTGTCAAAATCATCAAAATTGCTACTGATGTCACTGCACAGATCAATGCAAGCAACATGCTGGCACTGGCTGTTGAGCAAGCACAAAAGGTTACTGCCGCAGCTAAAAACGGCGACTTGAGCCAACGTATTTCTATGCAGGGTAAAACAGGGCAAATTGCCGCACTGTGCGAAGGCATTAACTCGGTTATTGAAACCACCGGAGTTATTTGCTCTGATGTAGGCAGAGTACTTGCCGGGCAATCTTTGGGAGACATGACCCAGCGCATTACCCGCGACTATGCAGGCGTTTTTGACCAACTCAAGCGTGATGCCAATATGACCAGTGAAAAACTGGCCACGATTGTGGAAGATATTGGACGCATTTTCTCTGGCCTTGCCCAAGGCGATTTATCGCAACGAATCACGCGCGAAGAGAAAGGTGTATTCAACACCGTGAAACGCGACGCTAATGCCAGCTGCGAAAAACTGGCCACCATTGTGGATGATATTGGACGCATATTCTCCGGGTTGGCGCAGGGTGATTTATCGCAACGCATTACGCGCGAAGAAAAAGGCGTGTTTGACCAAGTCAAACGTGATGCTAATGCGAGCTGCGACAAGCTCTCGAGCATTATTGAAGAGGTTCGTGCTTCATCAGAGCAGCTACTCGATGCGTCAGGTCAAGTAAGTGCTACCGCCCAGTCTTTGTCGCAAGCAGCCAGCGAACAAGCTGCTTCAGTAGAAGAAACTACTGCGTCCGTAGACCAAATGGCCGCGTCGATTTCACAAAACAGCGACAACGCCAAAATTACCGATGGCAAAGCCATCAAGGCAGCACGCGAAGCCAGCGAAGGCGGAAGCGCGGTTACCAGCACGGTTAAAGCCATGAAGCAAATTGCTTCCAAAATTGGCATTGTGGACGATATTGCCTACCAAACCAATCTGCTGGCGCTTAATGCCGCTATTGAAGCTGCCCGCGCCGGCGAACACGGCAAAGGCTTTGCGGTGGTGGCGGCTGAGGTGCGTAAACTGGCCGAGCGCAGCCAAGAAGCAGCTAAAGAAATTGGTGATTTAGCTGCAGACAGTGTATCAACCGCAGAGCGCGCTGGCCGGCTGCTGGATGAAATTGTGCCGTCCATCAAAAGCACCTCTGAACTGGTGCAAGAAATTGCAGCTGCCTCGCAGGAGCAAAGCTCTGCTGTTGGCCAAATTGGCAATGCCATGTCGCAGCTTAACAAGGTAACCCAGCAAAATGCTTCCGCCTCCGAAGAGCTGGCCGCAACCTCAGAAGAGTTGTCCGGCCAAGCGGAGCAACTGCAACAGTCGATCAGTTTCTTTAGTTTCGGAAACGATAACGCTTCCAGCCATATGAGCCGCAAAACATGGGCAGAATCTGAACCCGCTGGGCGCAAGCGCACACAAGTAGCCAGTATGCGCACGGCAAGTGCCACCCCACGCGGACTAGAAAGCAACTTTAAACCCTACTAAGGGCTACTATGAGCGCACCAACACCCTCACCCACTCCCGTGAATGCAAATACAACAGGCCAGTATTTGACTTTTTTGCTAGACAACGGTTCATTTGCCATTGACATCAATGCTGTACGCGAAATTATTCAGTATGGCCAAATGACACCTGTGCCCTTAATGCCTGAGTTCGTGCGAGGCGTTATCAACCTGCGTGGTGCAGTAGTGCCTGTCATTGACCTACAAGCGCGTTTTGGTAAAACACCAGCCAAAGTGGGCAAAAAGACCTGCATCGTGATTTTTGACTCCCACCGTGATGGTGAGCGCGTAGAACTTGGACTGATGGTAGATGCCGTTAGTGCTGTCATTGACATTGCTGCCAACCAAATTGAGCCACCACCGCAATTTGGCGGCGCAGTGCGGCGCGAGTTCATTAAAGGCATGGGCAAAGTGGGAGATAACTTTGTCATCATCTTAGAGCCACACAAAGCGCTAGACGTTCAAGAAATGGCAGAACTGTGCGAGCAGGCGCAGGAAAATGCTTTAAACAACCAAAATGTACATTAACGTCCAGACTCGATTAACCGCATAGTAACTGTCAACAACTACAAAAAGGATACCCGACATGTCAACCATTCAGGCCTCTTGGCTTACTCGTCTTTTTGCTGGCAAACAAATAGACGAAGCCAATAAAGAACTCAAAAGTTTGTCCGCAAAACTTGCAATGGTAGAGGCGGAGCTTAAAGTTCGTACCGACATAATGAACGTCACCAGCATTGTTTCTGAGGCAGATAAAAAAGGGGACATTCTTAGCATTAATGAAAAGTTTATTGAGGTATCCAAATACAGCCGTGAGGAATTATTGGGTAGACCGCACAACACGACCCGTCACCCGGACATGCCGAAAGAAACTTTCAAAAAATTGTGGTCGACGATTGGAAGTGGAGAAGTTTTTCGGGGCATCATTAAAAACCGTGCCAAAGATGGCACGCCCTACTACGTAGACGCTGTTATTGCCCCCATCTTGGGGGAAAACGGCAAACCCATGAAATACTTGGGAGTGCGCTATGACATTACAGACAGTGAATTGGAGCGCCAAAATTCTCGTGGCATTCTCAATGCCATCGATTCATCTTTTGCCTATATTGAGTTTGACCTTGGTGGCCACATCATTACCGCCAACAACAATTTTCTGGGCTTAATGGAGTACACCCTCAGCGATGTGGTGGGCAAACACCATCGCATTTTTGTAGAGCCGGCAACTGCTGCGTCTGCAGAATATGCCAGCTTCTGGCGCGAACTGACACAGGGTAAAGCACAACCTAACGTATTTAAGCGAATTACCCAGTCTGGCAAAGAGGTGTGGATTCAATCCGTGTATGCCCCCGTTAAAGATGAAATGGGTCGCGTTGTCAAAATCTTTAAAATTGCCACGGATGTTACAGAAAAAATACGTTCCGCCAACATGCTCAATGTTGCTGTTGAACAAGCGCAACAGGCAACTACCGCAGCTAAAAAAGGCGATCTGAGCCAGCGTATCCCGATGCAAGGCAAGTCAGGGCAGATTGCAATTCTGTGCGAAGGAATCAACTCAGTCATGGAAACCACATCGGTCATATGTTCTGATATGGGGCGGGTGTTTAAAGCGCTTTCGGTTGGCGACTTATCACAGCGAATCACAGCCGAATATTTTGGAGCATTCGAAGATGTTAAGAAAGATGCAAATGCAACCAGCGATGCGCTTTCTGCTGTTATGGATGATGTGAGCCGGGTACTGGGTGCTATGGCTTCTGGAGATTTAACCCAGCGCATTACTGGCGAATCAAAGGGTATTTTTCATCAAGTCAAATTAGATGCCAATGCAACGGCTGACAAACTTTCTGACATTTTGGAAGAGGTAAAAGCGTCCGCTAGCCAACTTTTAGATGCATCAAGCCAAGTCAGCGCTACTGCACAGTCGCTATCTCAAGCGGCCAGCGAACAGGCGGCTTCTGTTGAAGAAACCACTGTATCCATTGACCAAATGGCCGCGTCCATTTCACAAAACAGCGACAACGCCAAAATCACCGATGGTAAAGCTATTAAAGCAGCGCGCGAAGCCAGCGAAGGCGGCAGTGCGGTTACCAGCACGGTTAAAGCCATGAAGCAAATTGC
>CALPVM020000104.1 GCA_943327015.2 Akkermansia muciniphila | reverse complement strand
GAGGAGTGGTAGAAGTATCCGCTGGTGGGCTTGTAGGTACAGTCGTCGTTGGTGGGGGTGGATTTGTTGTAGCTGTATTAGAAGTGTTTAACGGTTCAACACGTCCGTCAACACCACTTAATGCCCCACCCTTAGCAAGCAAAGTGCCAGCAACTGTTCTGGCTGATAACGGGTTAGACGATTCTGCCCAAACCACAACATCACCCCCATTACCCGTGTTAAGAGCAGATGCATCCAGAACGGATCCTGACTCGACATTGGTTTTAAGGGCGTTACTTTGACCATCAACCAAGGCACCTTGCCAACCACCGCCAACGTAAATTTGGCCGCCGCCAGAGTCACCAGTGGCATCTAGCTGCGCATTAGCAGCAATTGTTACTTTATTGCCCAATACTTTAATAACGCCACCCGTTTCACCGCGGCCTTTGCCACTAACGTTTAATGTTCCGCCAGTAATATTCTGGCCAAAATCTCCGGCACTGAGCACAATTTCACCGTTGGCCATATCAGCCCTCGTAGCCTGCACCAATCCGGAGGTGTTAACAACCATATCTATCACGTCGCGCACAGCACGCGCAGTCATGGTGACGCGCCCGCCATTGGCTTGCAAAGTGCCCGCATTGTCTACCAGTGCTTTGCGGTCCTGCGGCAAAACATCAACATCACCGGCAATAGCAAAGCTAAGTAACTTGTCGCCCACCACGTCTAGCGTAAATTGTTTGGCTCCACCCAGCACCACTTGTCCGAAATTGGCCTGCACCAAACCTTGATTACGCACCGCTTTACCTGCCAAAACGGCGTAGCCGCCATTAACAATCTGGATCTTGCCTTGATTGGCAATAACGCCCGACATGCCCGCATCACTAAAGCGATAGTCTCCGCCCACGAACTGCTGGTTATTAATGCTGTGGGTAGTACCTAAGAAGCCACCTACGTTAACCTGCCCGCCAGCACCAATCAGCATGCCATTGGGGTTAAGCAACCAAACCTGACCACTTGCCTGCAATGTACCGTTGATCTGACTAACTTGGTTGCCTGTTACGCGATTCAAGGCAATGGAAGAAGAATTGGGCTGCACAAACTTCACGGTGTTGCCTGTGCCAATAGAAAAACTTTGCCAATCAATAATCGCTTTGGGTGTAGTTTGCTGAATAGTGACAAGGGTGCTGTTGGTTTGCAAAATACTTGCGTTGCCGCTTACCACATTACCCCCAATGGGGCTTTGCGCCTGTGCGATAAACAGACCCGTGAGTAAAAAAACTCCAACGCCCAGACTTAGATCAGCCCAAAAGCTTTTGGGGTGCTTTAAATTAAAAGGCTGATTCATAGTTAAACACCAAAAGGACGGGTAATTAGCCAAAATCTTGCTATGACGATGCGTTGATTATCAACGCACAATTTGAATGAAAAAATCTTTTAACCAAATTAAAGTCAATCAATGGGCGCTTACATCATTTCAATGTAAAGCCTTTCAAATGAAGGTTGGTACATGTGGGTAATTTTTTCTCAACCACTTGAATCTGCCATTAAAAAAGCCAGTGAACGAGAGACACTGGCTTTTTTAAAATTGTGGGCAGCACATTGACTGCCACACAGGTACACCATCAAAAACTGAAGTACTGTTTAATAATTTGGCCGGATGTCTTGCCTTCATCGCCATCTATACGGCGGTAGTTGGTTTTAAAAATCCAGAAGCCAGTTGAAGAATTTACTTCTGCAAAGTTACCATAGGTGCGAGTAACCAGTGTTTCACGGGGTGACGCTTTACCCTTTACCATGTCGTTATGTTCTTCGCCAGTCATGATCCAGGGGTAATGGGCTGCATACAAACCTTTGGGTGCGCTGACTTTAGCAAGTTCGCCATTAGGTTTCATGGTGGCAGAGCAGCTGTCTACGGCGGCGGGTGAGTTGGAACCACAGGTGGAGTGCATAGCTACAACGGAGTCATCGTTACCGGGCAAAATAAGGTGCGTAATCGGTCCAAACCAAGCTGCGGTACCCTCGCCTGCCACCATTAAAGTAGGAGTGTAGGTAGATTGTGAACCATTCAATTGGCGAGCGCGGGTGGGCACCAGATCGTTAGTTACGCCGATGGAATCTTCGCCCGCGCCGCAGTTAACTCCTTTAAATATAAAGCCCATGATTTTTTGGGTAATGATATTAGAACAACCTACACCGTAAGCCACATCACGTGCTAAAGCACCCACCTCAGAGCCACCAGCGGCAGATGCCAGATCTATAACCACCACCACTTTACTTGCAATTTCAGAGTAATCGTAACTTGAACCCCGGCTATCCAAAGCACTGGACAATAAGTGATCTGCCACCAGTCCACCTGTAGAGTGGGTAATCATTACACACTTGTTAGCGCACAAGCCTTTGGCCATTTCGGCCTTAATGCGTTCTGCCACACTACGCACAATGCCTTTGTTTAAACGGTCTTTGGAAGACCAGGGAATACTTACTACGCGGCCTTTATTGCCAGGAAGCAAAGTGTTTTTGTAATAGTTCCAATATGATTCGTCTTGCTTTTCCCAAAAACTGCTAAATGCAGAATCACCGTATTTGGGCATAGACGCATCAAACAATACAACAGGCGTATAACCACGAATCAGAATAACGTCTACATCGTTCAAAGTTCGGGCATGGATTTGACCGGAAATCAGGGCGAGTAGCAGACCTAGCAGGCTTAAGATTCGTTTCATGTTGTGCACCTTTTAAGGGTTGGTTAAGTGTTGTCTGAATGGTAAATGGCAGTGAAATCATCGTATTGAACGTTTACGACATGTCCACCTAGTACAAACCCTAGAACGCACTAGCCCAGAGTCGGTAGATCCAAAAAGCCTCATCGTTGAGCATTCCATTTTTTATTTCGTCCGGGCTAAAACCACAAAACCTTTTCGTCTCCCGGCACAAATGTGGCTGATCTGCAAAGCCACTTTGTAACGCAACTTCACGCCAGGATAATTCGCCCCGAAGCAGGCCTTGGAATGCATAAAAAAACGCCTGCTCGGCACGCGCCACCCCTTGCAGACCACGCATATTTTGTCCCGTTAAACGCTTGACCAGACGCTCGGCCTGACGTTGGCCTCGTCCGTTGCCGACGGTTTTTTCAAGTCTGTTGATCCAGTCTTGAAATGAAGGACCTATCTTGATTCGAGGATCTTTGCACGACGTCCAACGCTTCACTAAAAACTCGGTAATACATTCGTAGCGCTGCTCGTCAGTGGGCGAGAGCATAACGGCATGCGCCCAATCCATCCAGTCTTTGGGTAATATCTCTTGCATCGGCACCGTACGATTTACCAAATCACCAGGGTAAATGCCCGTCATGCGGTGGAATGCATCAGGGTAAATCATCACCCCCATTAAGTGTACCTGCCCTACATTGGCCGTGATAGCTGGCAAAGTCTGTGGCCCAGTAAACGCCATGCGGGACATGGCACGGCGGTACCCTTTGGTTTTAATTTGTAACGCACCCTCTACTACCCAGGTTAAACAACAGGTAAGCAAGGCAGGCAAATAGTTCAGTCTTGCGTTTTCATCCAAATCCCAACCGACTGTATTGCGCCCTACTACGACGCGCACACAACCCGCCAGTTCAGGGACTGGCTGAAAATAGCGGGATGGCGCATGCGACAAAAATGGTGCGCTAGACAGATCAATAGTCATGGTGTTATTTGTTAGATTTTCAGTTTGCTCTAGTTATGCAGTCAGTGTGGAGGTGGTAAACCCTGACTTTGATGCGCGCGAACCACTTTATGCGCTCTTTATTGCGTCAAAATACCTCAGTTACCCCAACAATTAAAATGCCATGAAATTTTTGTCGTTTTCAGCTTTACGGAAGTCTTTAGTACCCCCCTCCAGAGAAGGTTGGGTTCTAGGCTATTTTGGTTTGGTGCCGTTTGCTTTCTTGGCTTTTGTGTCTTTACTTGCAAAAGGTGCACTACAAAATAGTTTAATTTTCGCGTTACTAGCGTATGGCGCAACCATATTGAGCTTTTTGGGTGCCATCCACTGGGGACTGGCATTGCGAGAATCTCCCATGCCGCCTGCCACCATGCTTGCGTGGGGGGTTATTCCAAGTCTATGGTCATGGGTGGCTTTGATGGCGGGTTCAACTACAGGGTTATGGCTAATTGCTATAGGTTTGTGGGTTTGCTTTGCAGTCGACTGGCGTGTGTACCCACGGTTTGGTTTAAAAACTTGGATGGGCATGCGCTTGGCACTTACAGCAGTTGCCTCTTTTGCATGTGTGGTAGCGTCCTTGGGTGTAAAACCGGTAGCATGAGTCTATTTGAACCCACCCTGCAAGCTGCCCAAGCCCGACTTTCCGCTGTACAACCTGATGCCTACGCCCGCACTCGCAACGCATTGGAAGGTGCGGTAACCCGGCTCTCGCCCTACCTCACACACGGTTTTTTAAGCTTGGCAGACGTGTACTTGGCGGTACATAAAAGACACCCACTCAACGCCCAACACAAATTGGTATTTGAGCTAGGCTGGCGTGGTTACTACCGTCATGTGTGGTCTCATCTTGGTCAAGGCATTGAACAGTCGCTACGCAAGGGGCTACACCCGGAAACCGTCTACCAACAAAAAATTCCTGACGATTTTTTAGAAGCCAGAACCGGCATTCCAGCCATTGATTTGGCGGTACGATCTTTGTACGAAACCGGCTATGTGCATAACCACGCCCGCATGTGGCTGGCTAGTTATCTGGTTCATTTACGCAAGGTGCACTGGCACGCGGGCGCACAATGGATGTTGGCTCACCTACTGGATGGCGACTTGGCGAGTAACCACTTAAGCTGGCAATGGGTAGCAGGCACCAACAGCAACAAGCCCTATTTGTTTAATGCTGACAACATAGCCAAATATGCACCTGTACCATGGCATAGCCCTGGTACTGTTTTAGACACCAGTTACGAAATAATGCACCAATATGCTTTGTCAGCCGAAGCGATAAAGTATGACTTGCCACCCTCGTACGCCAGTGCAGGCATGGGCCAACCTGACACAGGCGTTAAACCCTTAGGTATGGAATGGCAAAAACCAGATGCTACCGTTGTAACTGGCCGTGATGTCTGGTTAGTTCACCCATGGTCATTAGGAACACCTCTGCACGTCAAAACCACCAACAGTATTTGTATTGGAATAGGTCTTATTGAATGCCATTCAAATACCCCATGGAGTACACGCCGTTGGAACTTTGTACGGGAAGGTATGCAAACGCAAGCCGAGCAACTTTGGTGGGGCAGCGTGCAAGAAGTGGTGGCATCGCTTAGCACAGCGCGCTCTGTGCAGTGGCAATCAGAGCCACATGTAAACGGTGCAATGACCGAACTCCAAAATAGACTGGAACGCAATGGTGGCTGCACTACAGCTTTAGCTCTTGATGCTCCCGAACTTTTTAAACCGGTACCTGCGTACTGTGCAAGTTTTGCACAGTGGTGGAAGAAGACCGGTATACAGTTAGAGTTTAACGCGTGATCAGGGTCTTGCGCCAACCAAAGAACTAGCAAATCGAAGGATTACTTGCTTTTATACAAGCGGCTTCGAGGGCCGTACAAAACGCCATCATGCTTCATGGGTGATAACAAGCGATTGGTTGTAATTGCCGAAACACTGTAGCTTTTGTCAAACACTGAGCCGACAACCTGATCAACAATAGCGCTAATGAGCATACCTGCCAAACCACCTTGGTTGTCTTTGCCCTCTTCACTGGATGCGGTAGCACTGCCCTCCCACAACAAATTACCACTCTTTAAGTCGACCAGTCGCCCCTGCGCGGTTACAACCGAAGCACTTTTTACGATGTAATACTTTGTACCGTATTCCTTGATATCAATATAAAGAGCCGCATCTGCTCCGAATATTTGGTACAGCTTAGCGGTATCGACCAGATGAATATCATCAATAACCGTTAAACCATTGTTTTTGAATGTTTCGTCTACCAAGGCAATAGGAAAAACATAATAACCAGCCTCAGAAAGTGGCCTTTGAGTATGTGAATATAAGCTGTATGAAGCTTTAACATCCGGAGTACTATTTTTAGGGGGCAGTATTAATATTGACTTAGGATCTGAAGTTTTATACTCGGTATAGTCGTATGACTTTCTGGTAGCACAACCAACGGTAAGAGCCAGTGACAATAACATCAACACATACATAAGTCTTCTCATTTTGCGACCTTGAAACCATTATTGATGTTGTCGATAAAAACAGCTGACTCGGGAAATAAATTTTTCTCCATGTCAAACATTGTTTTCATTTCAGACTCTCTCCCGACCTTGCTGTAAAGCAAGCCAAGGTGCGCATAAAAGCCAGGAGGTGGTGTTTCGCCATCGGCTTTAACTTCTGCGAGATGTTTTTCCAATACATCAATCTGCTTTTCTGGAGATTCACCTTTAAAGTACGAATAAACTTGCGGCTCGTAAGTGCCCCAACTGTATAGCTCTTTGTTGGTATTGGCACATCCGGATAAAGCTAATACAACAGTCGTAATAAATAAATTATTTACATAATTCATGGCGTTAGTTCTTTAATGCGCCTGCGTCTACGCCTCTTGCAAGACTATCCACCGCCTGCCTGACAGCGAAATCAAGAACTTTGCCATTCAAGGTTGCGTCATAACTTGCTGTGCTGCCAAAACCTACAATCTCACGATTGGAAAGAGCGTATTCGCCCGCACCTTGAACCGAGTAAACCACTTCGGATGTAGTAGCATTAACTACATTAATGGTTACTTTTGCGTAGGCAATCTGCTCTTTACCTCTACCAAGAATTCCGAAAAATTGTTGATCACCTACTTCTTTACGGCCAAATTCAGTAACATCACCAGTTACCAGAAAATCAGCCCCTTTTAATTGTTGCTCTTGTTTTTTAATGGATGCTTCCTGCTTAGCTTCGGCCATGTTTTCTCTGTCAAGAACGCCAAAACGGTTGGACTGGTTTAGATGGGCAATGAGAATTGTTTTAGCCTGGTTACCCAACCGATCAACACCATCGCTAAAAATACCACGCTGAAATGTGGATTTATTCTCAAACTTACCAATTGAAACAGGGATTCTTTTGCCCAAATAAGGAACATCAGCAACCTGCACTTTTTGCGACTCGATGGCTGTTGATCGCTCTGTAGTAGCACAACCAGTGAAAGCGACTAAAGCAACAAGTGAAAGTGTGAATTTTGAAATTTGGTTCATAAGAAAGTGTCTGGTTACGTTGAATTGCAATCTAATGTAGCATATTCATAGCTTTACTTTCTTTTCCAATCGCAGCACCTGCTCAGCTTCAGACCGTGAGTGGCATTCAGCGCTGACAGTTGTGCAGCATGGCGCTTTACCCGTTAAGCCAATGCATCAGGCGTGGCGTGAGCGACAGTCAATGAATTTGCATCGTATTATAGGGAGCAGGTCTAATCCATCTCCACATTGTGAATGGATAGACATTTGGGGACAAAACGGGGACTTCGAACTTGCGACCCCTGCAGTGTGAATGCGTGGAATGTGGACTTTTCTGGACTTCGGTGGACAAATTTATCCTTTAAAATCAATGATTAGTGTCCAACGATGTCCACGGAGATTTCATATGGTTTTT
>CALPVM020000103.1 GCA_943327015.2 Akkermansia muciniphila | reverse complement strand
TCTACGATTTATCCAATACCTTATCTGGACATGAATACATTTACCAAAACCATTCTATTTACCGACTCTGACGGCTTCGCCAAGTTCAAAACAGAACCATTGCTGTTAGATCAGGGCAATCCACAGTCTCGTTTATCGGCTTTATTTGCATCGGGTGGCTACCAACTGCGCACGAGTCCGGTGGGATTTAAAAGTGAATTCCATTGCACCACCACACCGCAGTGGGTTTTTATTTTAGGTGGTCAGATGGAAATTGGCATCCAAGGCGGGGTATCGCGCATTTTTAAAGCCGGAGAACATTTTTATTCTGCAGACTTGCTGCCGGAGGGGGCTACTTTTGACCCCGCTATTCACGGACATTGGAGCCGACAAGTGGGTGATGAGCCTTTGGTTACGCTGTTTTTGCGTGGCTAGACCCCTGCAAGTCCCCGGACAGCAAACACGTCACCCCGGGCTTGCCCTGTTTTACTGCCTTAATCAACGCATAGGCCACGTCTTTGGCTTGTACCGATCGGTAGTTGGCCGGAATCAGTGGGTTAATCAACGGTGCAGCCAATAGGCTCAAGCGTTCACCCCAGCGTGGAGTTTGATTCAGTTCTTCGCGGTGTCCGGCCAGCAAGGACGGGCGCACAAAAACAGTGCTCTCAAAACCCATATCACTGAGTGTATTTTCCATTTCGCCTTTGATGCGACTATAAAAAATGCTAGATTTGGCATCGGCTCCCATAGCACTGACCACACCCAAGCGTGTGGCACCTTGGTTCTTGCAAGCTTGAGCCACTGCCACAATCGCATCGTAGTCAATGGCTTTGAACGCGTCTTTGCTACCCGCTACCTTGATGGTAGTTCCTAGGGCAATATACACATCGTGCACTGCTGGCAGCTTGCCGATTTTTTTAAAATCAACAGTGTGTGCTATCAATTTGGCATGTTGTACCGGTGGGGTACGTCGCCCCACGCAGTGCACTTTAGCTACTGATTTATCGGCCAGAAGGGCCGCGAGAACCTCCCGGCCCACGAGACCGGTTGCCCCCGCCACCAAAACCACCCGGCCTGCCGCCGCCGAAACCTTCGCTTCTTGTTCCATGTCTTGCTCCACCAGAGTTTACACCGCGCCGCGCGCCGCGTTCCGCCATCATATCAATGCTGGTACGCATCGGGTCAGGCTGGCCTTGTGGGGCGCGTTGTTGCGGTCGTGCTTCGCTAGGAAATGTGCCTGCAACATTGTTGCCGGCTTGCCGATTTCTGTTTTGATTGGGGTTTTGTGGCGGCCGTGCGCTTTGTGGACGGGGTGCCTTGTCTGCGCCACGAGGCCGCTGTTCGCCACGAACCCCGTTATTGCCACCACGTTCGCCTTGTCCGGCTTTATTTTCGCGAATCCGTTGCATCATATCGCTGCGTGCTGCTTTGGCTGCAGCTTGCATCACATCTCTGCTGGGCGGCTTGCCAGCACCGCCCCAAATGGTTTGGCGACCCATAGCAATTGGTTCTGCTTTTTCGCCCGCTTCAGGGCCAAAACCGTCAATCACTTGTACGGCGATGGTTTGTTTTGTAAAGCGCTCAATGTCTTGCATAAAGCCTTCTTCATCCAAACACACCAAATTTACCGCCGCTCCATCGGCTCCAGCGCGGCCAGTGCGTCCGATGCGGTGCACATAGTCTTCACTCACATTCGGAATTTCGTAGTTCACTACATGCGGCAGCTCGTCAATATCAATACCACGGGCAGCAATGTCAGTGGCTACAAGCGCACGCACCTCGCCGGTTTTAAAGCCGCTCAATGCCTGGGTGCGTGCTGATTGACTTTTGTTGCCGTGCAGTGCCATAGCACTGATGCCGTTTTTACTTAAAAATTCTGCCACGCTATTGGCACCAAATTTAGTACGGGTAAATACCAGCACCTGGCTCCAGTTGTGCTCTTGAATAATGTGTGCCAACAGCGCTTTTTTCTTGCCGCGCCCCACAGGGTGAATTACTTGGGTAATACGCTGCACAGTGGTGTTGCGCGGTGTTACTTGCACACTTTGCGGGTCTTTGAGTAAGCCGTTGGCGAGTTCGCGAATTTCATCGCTAAAGGTGGCTGAAAACAGCAAACTTTGCTTTTCTTTGGGTACCAAGGCCAGCACTTTTTTGACATCGTGAATAAAGCCCATGTCGAGCATGCGGTCGGCTTCGTCCAGAATCAGCATTTGCACTTGGCTTAAATCCAGCATGCCTTGCTGTTGCAAGTCCAACAGACGGCCTGGGGTAGCCACCAAAATATCAATGCCTTTTTTGATTTTGGCAATTTGCGGGTTCATGCCCACGCCGCCAAAAATGACGGTGCTGCTGAGTTGCAGGTATTTGCCGTAGTTACGTACAGATTCTTCTACCTGTGCGGCCAGTTCGCGTGTGGGTGTAAGCACCAGAGCACGAATGCCTGTGCCGCCAAATTTATTCTGTGCGCTGCGGCTCATGGCCAATCGGTGCAGCATGGGCAGGGTAAAAGCTGCTGTTTTGCCAGTGCCGGTTTGTGCGCCGCCGAGCAGGTCTTTACCTTCCAGTACAACAGGGATAGCCTGTGCCTGAATGGCAGTGGGGGTTTCGTAGCCTTGCTCGCGCACAGCTTTTAAAATGGCAGGAGCCAGTTTCAGATCTTCAAAATTCATGGTGATGGAACGCGCCCTTACTGAGCGCTAGCGTACCGGCCGTTCCTAGTGCAAGGGCACTGGGTCAGTCTAGGGCGGTTTATTAAAAAAAGAACACAGAATGGAGGCCTGGTTCTCGGCAAGGTGCCGGATTGCGGATAACTGAAGCACCGCAATTATCATATTGTCGCACGAAAGTGTGCAATGCAGTCGATAATACGGGGTTATCTTATTCCTCACATTACATTATTTCCATGGCTCAATACGTCTTTTCCATGAACCGCGTCGGCAAGATGGTGCCTCCAAAGCGGCATATTCTTAAAAACATTTCCCTCAGCTTTTTCCCGGGTGCCAAAATTGGTGTGTTGGGTACCAATGGCTCGGGTAAGTCTACCTTGCTTAAAATTATGGCAGGGTTAGATAAGGAGATTGAGGGCGAAGCCATACCCATGCCCGGTTTAAATATTGGCTACCTGCCTCAGGAGCCTCAGCTAGACCCAGCCCAAACCGTGCGCCAAAGTGTGGAAGCTGCAATGGGTAAGGTGTTTACTGCCAAAGCCCGTCTCGAAGAGGTTTACACCGCCTATGGCGCTGAAGATGCCGATTTTGATGCCTTAGCTGCAGAGCAGGCAGAGCTAGAGGCCATTATTGCCACAGCGGGCACTGATTCTGAGCACCAGCTTGAAATTGCTGCTGATGCCCTGCGTCTACCCCCTTGGGAAGCCAATGTTGGCGTGCTCTCCGGCGGCGAAAAGCGTCGAGTGGCCTTGTGCCGTTTGTTACTTTCTAAGCCAGATATGCTGTTGCTGGACGAACCCACCAACCACTTGGACGCCGAATCGGTAGACTGGCTCGAGCAATTTTTGCAGCGCTATCCCGGCACTGTGGTCGCTATTACCCACGATCGCTACTTTTTGGATAACGCTGCCGAGTGGATTTTGGAACTCGACCGTGGCTCCGGTATTCCCTACAAAGGCAACTACAGCGATTGGTTGACCCAAAAGCAAGCACGCTTAGAGGCTGAACAAAAAGGTGAAGAAGCCCGTGCCAAAGCGCTGAAAAAAGAGCTCGAATGGTCGCGTCAAAATCCCAAGGCGCGCCAAGCCAAGAGCAAAGCGCGCTTGGCTCGCTTTGAAGAGTTGTCAGACTTTGAATACCAAAAACGCAACGAAACCAACGAAATTTTCATTCCAGTGGCCGACCGCCTCGGGCATGAGGTCATCGAGTTTGTTAACGTTTCTAAATCGTTTGGCGACCGGGTTCTGATTGATAACCTGAGTTTTAAAGTACCTGCGGGTGCTATTGTGGGCATTATTGGTCCCAACGGTGCGGGTAAATCCACGCTGTTTAAACTCATTGCAGGGCGCGAAAAAGCAGATTCGGGTGACGTAAAAATTGGTTCTACCGTCAAGATGGCGTTTGTTGACCAATCCCGCGACGACCTCAGCAACGACAAAACCGTTTGGGAAGACGTATCGGGCGGGCTGGATATTTTGAACGTAGGTAAATTCCAGATGGCCAGCCGCGCTTACTGTGGTCGCTTTAACTTTAACGGCGCAGACCAGCAGAAAAAAGTCGGCATGCTCTCAGGTGGTGAGCGCGGGCGCTTGCACTTGGCTAAAACTCTGATTGCCGGCGGCAACGTGCTGATGCTCGACGAACCCTCCAACGACTTAGACGTAGAAACCCTGCGTGCATTGGAAGATGCGTTGTTAGAGTTTGCCGGAACATTGATGGTTATTAGCCATGACCGCTGGTTCTTGGACCGTATTGCTACCCACATTTTGGCATGTGAGGGCGATAGTCAGTGGACTTTCTTTGATGGCAATTACCAAGAGTATGAAGCTGACAAAAAGCGCCGCTTGGGTGAGGAGGGTGCCAAACCCAAACGTATGCGTTACAAGGCGCTTAAGTAATTATTCGTGGCACCCTTTCACAAAGGGTGCTCGGTATAAAACTTGCCACCATGGTAGAGAAGGGGGGATGCGCCAGCACGATGGCTGCACTTTTCCACCTCCCCTACAAAAATAACATGGTCGCCCTCTGTATAGCGACTACGATTGAGACATTCAAAAGTTGCTGCTGCACCTTGTAATAGTGGCACACCGCTAGTTCCCAAAGTGTAGGGCATGCCTAAAAATCTATCAGGAATTTTAGATGCAAATTGCAAAGCCATATCTTTTTGATCAGCTGCCAAAATGTGAATAGCGTAATGTGAGCCTTTGCTAAATGCCTCTAATGACGCTGAGTTGCCTGATAGGCTCCACAGTACCAGTGGTGGATCTAGTGATACAGAGTTAAAAGAGTTGGCAGTTAACCCCACTAACTTACCTTCGGGGCTACAAGCTGTAACAATTGTTACCCCCGTGGCAAACATGCCTAGAGCTTGACGGAATTCGTCTTTAGTGAAAGAAGAAGCATAGGTTGCGTTCGAAGGGTATGTTTTTTGCATGATGTAAATGTAACTTAACCAGAACAACCTGCACCCTTACAGGGTCGTTTTACAATCTTACAATGAACTTAAAAATTTTTATTTCCACATTTTTCGCGTTTTCAATGGCTGGATCCCACGCTACGAATTCGAAAATCTGTATTGACTATGCATCGCGTATTCCTAGCGTAACGGCCTCTATGTGCGAGGCCGCAGAGTTAAAGAGTCTCGGCGTTCGATCTGTGCAAGGCCGCGTAATCTGGGGGCGAGACCTTCAGCCCGATGATGCAAACCTGCGTGTCTTGGTGGTGGGGGGTATTCATGGCGACGAAATGTCTTCGGTTTCCTTGGCATACCATTGGATGGCGTTGGCAGAAAAACCACCCGCTGATTCTCCGCTATCCATTCATTGGCGTTTTATTCCATCACTTAACCCTGATGGCTTGTTTGCCCGCCCTTCAAAACGTACCAATGCCAATGGTGTTGATTTGAACCGAAATTTCCCGACGCCTAATTGGGCGCGCGATGCCAAGCAGTACTGGGAAAAGCGCACCAAACGCGACCCACGCCGCTGGCCAGGTAATAAGCCCTTGTCCGAGCCTGAGTCTAAATATCTGCACGACCTGATGGAAAGTTTTAAACCTAATTTAATTGTTAGCATCCATGCCCCGTATGGTGTGCTTGACTTTGATGGTCCATCTGTACCACCCAGCAAATTGGGTAGGTTGTATCTGGATCAGGTAGGCATATTCCCCGGCTCATTGGGCAACTACGGCGGCATCCACAAAGGCGTACCCGTGGTGACGATTGAGTTGCCCAGCGCATCCGTCGTGCCACAAAGCGCAGAGGTGCGCCAAATGTGGATGGACTTACATCGCTGGATGGCAGAGCGCTTGAAGCCGGTTAAGTAGGTGGTCTAGCAATGCTTAGTCTTGTGCCACCTGGAGCACCAACTTACCAAAGTTCTCCCCGTTAAATAATTTGAGCAAGGCTTGCGGAAAGTTATTGAGCCCCTGTACCACATCTTCTTTGCTGTGCATGCGGCCATCCTTTAAATAGCCGGCCATTTCAGTCACAGCAAGATGGTAGCGGTCGGCATAGTCAAACACTACAATGCCTTCCATGCGGGCGCGGTTGACAAGCAAGCTCAAGTAATTTTTGGGGCCTTGCACAGCACTGGTCGCGTTGTATTGGCTAATGGCGCCGCAAATAATGATGCGTGCTTTTCGGTTAATGCGGGTGAGCACCGTATCCAGAATGTCGCCTCCCACATTGTCAAAATAAATATCTACGCCAGCAGGGCAGTGGGCTTTTAAGCCATCCTTCACCGCATTAGGGCTTGCTTTGTAGTCAATGCAGGCATCAAACCCCAACTCTTTAACCACCCAGTCGCACTTGGCCTGTCCGCCTGCAATGCCCACCACGCGGCAACCTTTGATTTTTGCCATTTGCCCGACTGTTTGCCCGACGGCACCTGCCGCGCCGGACACCACCACGGTCTCGCCAGCTTGGGGCTGACCCACATCCATTAATCCAAAATATCCCGTCATGCCTGGCATGCCGAGTACATTCAACCACTGGGTGAGAGAGCCAGCACGCAAGTCAATTTTTACTAAGCCATTGCGCTTCATGGCATCTTGTTCCAGCGTTAAATACTCTTGCACACCCAACCCGGCACTCACAAAATCACCAACCGCATAGTCGGAGTTTTTGCTGGCAATAATTTTGCCCACGCCACCGGCGCGCATGACTTCACCAATGCCCACCGGGGAAATATAGCTTTTGCCTTCGTTCATCCAACCGCGCATGGCGGGGTCTAACGACAATGCCAATGTTTGAATAACAACGCCACCTTCAGAGGGAGCCGTTACTGGTTCGCTAGTGTGGTTCCAATTGGCGTCGCTTGGCATACCCACGGGGCGCGATGCGAGACGGATTTGATGGTTAACGAGGTTAGCCAAGGCGGAGAATTGCGTCATACCAGTTTCCAAAAATAAATCCATCTTAACCCATCTTTACCAATCTCTAACTGTGGGTTTTGTTGCCAGATAGTAGCCTCACTGTGCCATCCATCCCCCATCCATATTCCACGCCACCCCGCGCACATTGTTTGCTGCGGGCGAGCACAAAAACACTGCCATCGCACCCAATTCTTCAGGCGTGGTAAATTGCAGTGAGGGCTCTTTTTCGCCCAGCAGCAGTTTGGTGGCTTCTTCGTTGCTCAATCCTAAACTAGCTGCTTTGGCATCCACCTGCTTTTGCACCAGTGGCGTGAGCACCCAACCGGGACAAATGGCGTTGCAGGTTACACCCGAGGTCGCATTTTCAAGTGCCACCACTTTTGTAAAACCCACCACGCCGTGCTTGGCTGCTACATAGGCCGATTTTTCTGCCGAAGCCACCAGGCCGTGCACCGAGGCTACGTTAATAATGCGCCCCCAGTTGTGTTCTTGCATCAACGGTAATGCCAAGCGCGTGGCATGGAATGCGCTGCTTAGGTTAATAGCAATAATGGCGTCCCAGCGTTCCGGAGCAAAGTTTTCGGTACGTGCTACATGCTGAATACCCGCGTTGTTGACCAAAATATCC